>NZ_JBAKHT010000019.1:0-133480 GCF_036906755.1 Micromonospora sp. CPCC 206171
CGCCGTCCGGGCCGCCGGCGACGGCGGCGCCCGCCCGGGCCGGCCGGCCGTGGCGGCGACGCCGCAGCGCCATCCGCCGCACGGCCGGCAGGCAGAGCAGGGCGATCAGCGCCAGCACGGCGCCCGCCGTCCACCAGGGCCAGCTCGGCGCGCGCCGGGTCGGGGCGCCGCCGGCCGCGTCGAAGCCGGCGTCGGTGTCCCGGTCGGCGGCGTCCTCCCGGTCCGGCCCGGCCGTGGCGGCCGGGTCCTCGGGGGAGGCGCCCGGCGCGCTGGTCTCCGACGGCTCCGGGTCCGGGGCGTCGCTGTCCGGGGCCCAGGCCGAGCGGTTCGCGCCCTGCACCGCGTACGCCGGGGTCGCGTCGAACGGAACCCAGCCCAGCTGGTCGAAGTAGACCTCCGTCCAGGCGTGCAGGTTGCGGTTGGTCAGGACGTACGTGTCGTCGCCGGCGCTGGTGCCGTTGGTGAAGCCGAACGCCACCCGGGCCGGGATGCCGGCGGAGCGCACCAGCCAGGCCATCGCCGCCGCGTACTGCTGGCAGTAGCCGACCTTGTTGGTGAGGAAGTCGACGATCTCCTCGCCGCTGGTGCCACCCTTGGTACTCAGCGAGTAGCTGAAGCCGTTGTCCCGGGAGAAGTAGTCGTAGATCGCCCGGACCTTGTCGTAGTCGTTCTGCTTCCCCTCGACCAGCCGGGACACCAGCAGGTCGACCTGCTGCACCGCCGGCCGCCGGGTCTGCTGGACGGCGATCGGGTGCTCGGCGGGCAGGGAGCGGGCCCGGCGCAGCGCCGACGGGGTGAACGTCGAGCGGACGTACTCGAACGCGTAGCGCTTGCCCCGGGAGTTGTCCTGGTTGGAGAAGACCACCCCGAGGTTCGAGTCGTAGAGCCAGTTGCGGCTGAGCCCGTCGACGTTGACCGGGTCGGCGTACACCGGCACGAGCGGCATCTCCAGGTTGCGGGTGACCTCCACCGTCGCCCGGTACCGCTGCTGCTCGGCGCCTTGGCGGGCCGGTGGGGCGGGCAGGTCCCGGTCCACCCGCCGGCCGTTGGGCGGGCGCACCCGGAAGCCGTCCGGCCGCAGCTCGTCGGCGACGCCGAAGCGCAGATAGAACGGGCGCGGCTCGGTGGTGGTCACCTTGACCATCTCGGCCACCTCGCTCTGGTTGAGCTGGCCGCTGAGCGCGGCGAACAGGTCGATCCGGCCGGGGCTGCCGCCCTGGCCGGGCCGCCCATTGCCGGTGCCGTTGCCGTTCGAGTTGACCTGGTCGAGCAGCCCACCGGTCATCCCGGGCACGGCCAGCGGGAGCACCACGGCCAGCGCCACGCCCACCACCGCCAGCCGGCGGCCGGCCGCGGCCAGCGGGGAGGATTCCCAGACGTCGACGTCGCGTCCCTCGCCGGTGAACCGGCGGCCGAACCGGCGTACCCGGTCGACGTTGTCGGTGACCAGCAGCCACAGGTAGCCGGAGGCGCCGACCACGAACGGCAGCGCGGGCACGCTGTCCACGTAGACCGCCACCGGCACCGAGTAGATCGCCAGCATCGGCAGGCCGGCCAGCGCCGGACGGCGCAGGCCCACCGCGAGCACGTCCACCATGATCGCCACCGAGCCCACCCCGAGCACGGTGATGAACAGCAGCGGGGTGGTGTCCGGCACCTCGACGCCGTACGAGCGCATGTCCTGCACCGAGCCCTGCAACAGCTCGCCGAAGTGGGCCAGGGTGGCCGGCGTGGGCAGGAACGCGACCAGCTCGGTGCCGCCCGGGAAGAGCCAGGTCAGGGCGAGCAGCAGGCCGGCCAGCATGCCCAGCACCTGGCCCCACAGGGGAGCCCGGACCAGTCGGGTCAGCGCGGCCACCCCGGCGACCACGGCCACCGCGATGGCCGCCTCGATCAGCCAGGTCCAGCGCTGGAAGATCGAAGACAGCGGCGCCGCGGCGAGCAGAGTCGCCGCGGCGGCCACGAAGCCGAGGTTCCGGGACGCGATCACGACGTCACCCTTTCCGTCATCGGACGCCGCCGGCGACCGTCTCGGCGAGCGCCGCGCGCAACGCGAAGCCCTGCGAGCCCCGGGCGGCCTGCGGCCAGAGCGCCGGCAGCCGGCCGCCGTGGTCCACCCCGATCACCCGCCAACCGCCCTGGAGCAGGGCGAGCGCGGCCGCGCCGTGCGCCCGTTCCGACTCGGCGCGGGCCTTCTCCGGCAGGTTGAGCCAGGTGGAGCTGTCCAGCAGGAAGGCGACGCAGGTCGCCCCGTTGGCGCGCAGCCCGGCCAGCAGCTCGGCCTCGGCGGTGCTCACCGCACCGAGCAGGGCGATGATCAGGCCACCGTCGGAGCGCTGCCGGACCCGCTGCACCAGGGTGGCGACCTCGCCCCGCTGGTCGAGGCGGACGTCCGCCAGATGGTCCAGGAGCAGGCCGTCCCCGGCGGCCTCGGTGGCGTCCACGTCCGCACCGGAGCCGGTGACCAGCCGCAGCTTGTAGCCGGACTGGCGCAGGTGCACCGCGATGCTCGCGGCGGCGGAGACCGCCCACTCGAAGCTGGCGGTCGGGCCGTCGCCGCGGTGGCCGAACGCCCGGGTGTCCAGCACGACGGTGGCCCGGCTCTCCCAGGGCTGCTCCTCGCGGCGCACCATCAGCTCACCGGTGCGGGCGGTCGACTTCCAGTGCACCCGGCGCAGGTCGTCGCCGACCCGGTACTCCCGGGTGGCGGCGTCGTCCTCGCCGTGCACCGCCACCGACCGGGCCCGGCTGTCGCCGCTGCCGGCGTACTCGCCGGGGAGGCGGACCGTCGGCAGCGGGGTGACCTGGGGGATCACGGTCAGGTGGTCGGTGCTGGGGAAGGCCCGGGTCAGCTCGCAGAGCCCGAACGGGTCGGTCAGCCGGACCACCAGCGGGCCCACCTCGTACCGGCCGCGCACGTCGGCGCGGACCGTGTACGCCACCGAGCTGGCCTGGTGCGCGCCGAGCCGCTCCAGCACCACCCGGGGCCGGCTGCCCAGCGCGTACGGCAGCCGGTCCTCCAGCAGCAGGGTGCCGGTGGGCAGGCGGGACATGTTCTGCAGGCGCAGCACCACCCGGGAGCTGGCCCCGACCGGCACCCGGTGCGGCTCCAGCGACCGGTTGCAGGCCAGCTTGTAGCGGCTGCGCCCGACGTAGAGCGCGGCGAGCAGCGGCAGGACGGCGAGCAGCACGGCCACCCGCAGCAGATCCTTCTCGCCGAGGAGGCCGGCGGAGACCGCCGCCGCGACCGCGGCCGCCAGGAACGAGCGGCCGCGGGTGGTCAGGCCGCGCAGCCCGTCGCGCACCTCAGGGCCTCCGCGGCTCGTACGGCCCGCGGCCGTTGCCCGCGGTGGGCCGCGGCGTGTCGTACGGGGTGCGCTTGCGCTCCTGCGGCAGCGCCAGCCGGTGCACCAGCTCTGAGACGATCGCGTCGGTGGTGCGCCGGGCCAGCTGGGCGTCGGCGGTCGGGATGATCCGGTGCGCCAGCACCGGCACCGCCAGCGCCTGCAGGTCGTCGGGGAGCACGTAGTCGCGACCCTCCAGCGCGGCGACCGCGCGGGCGGTGCGCAGCAGCTGGAGCGTGGCCCGGGGGGAGGCGCCCAGGCGCAGGTCGGGGGCCTCGCGGGTGGCGGTGACCAGGTCCACCGCGTACTGCTTGACCGCGTCGGCGACGTGCACCTGCCGGACCGTGGCGATCAGCTGGCGCACGGTCGCGGCGTCGGAGACCGGGCGCAGCTCCTGCAGCGGGTCGGTGGCGCCGTGGCCGTCCAGCATGGCGAGCTCGGCGCCGGGGTCCGGGTAGCCCATGGCGATCCGGGCGGTGAACCGGTCGCGCTGCGCCTCCGGCAGGGGGTACGTCCCCTCCATCTCGATCGGGTTCTGGGTGGCGATCACCATGAACGGCGTCTGGAGCTGGTAGGTGACCCCGTCGACGGTGACCTGCCGCTCCTCCATGCACTCCAGCAGCGCCGACTGGGTCTTCGGCGAGGCCCGGTTGATCTCGTCGCCGACCACCAGGTTGGCGAAGACCGCGCCCGGACGGAACTCGAAGTCGTGCGTCTCCTGGTTGTAGACGCTGACCCCGGTGACGTCGCTGGGCAGCAGGTCGGGGGTGAACTGGATGCGCCGGACCGAGCAGTCGATCGAGCGGGCGAGGGCCTTGGCCAGCTTGGTCTTGCCGACCCCCGGCACGTCCTCGATCAGGAGGTGTCCCTCGGCGAGCAGGACGGCCAGGGCGAGGCGCACGGTCGCGGTCTTGCCTTCGATGACCTGCTCGATGTTGGCCACGATGGCTTCGCTGGCGGCGCGGAACTGGTCGTGCGGCAGCAGGCCGCCCACCTCGTCCCAGGTCTGTTGTGTCACGGGCCTCCTCCTCGTCGCCGGAACGGCAGCTCTGTATAGAGCACCTGGACCCGCCGTTGGGTTCGCGACGCCGAGCCACGTCTGCCGCAGAAATCTCACTGGTTCTCAGGCTAACCATGTTTCTCGTTGTCGCCGACCCCCGCAGGTGGACGGTCGGTTACGCCCCGAATATCCACCGCAACGGGGGACCTGACGGTCGCTGTCGGTGCCCACCATGATCACGATGGGCACCGGCGCGGGCCGCGGCGGTGGTGGACCCGGCCGACCCGCGGTGGCGGGCCACCCGCGCGCCCGGCGGGCGGGGTACACTGCCGGTCATGGCCGGAGTCTTCCTGCTTCTTACCGGGCCGTGCTGATGCGCTGACGCGCGACAGCACGGCGGCCCCTCCTGCGCGAGGGGCTTTTTTGTGCCCTCCGCCGGCCGGCGTGTGCCTCGGGCCCGCCCGGCCCCGGCGGGCCGCACCGAGAGCGGATCCGCTCCCCATACCCGACCCCATGACCACGCCGAGCGAGGTCAGCACCCAGCCCGGCCGCGCACGGCCGGCGGCGACGAGCGAAGCGAGGAGACGCCATGAGTGAGGCAGCCGCACCGGCGGGCGACATTCCCCCCTACCGGTACACCGCGGCCCTGGCCGACGAGATCGAGAACCGTTGGCAGGACGTCTGGGCGCGCGAGGGCACCTTCCACGCCCCGAACCCGACCGGTCCGCTGGCCGACCCGGACCACCCCCGGGCCGGCGCGGAGAAGCTGTACGTGCTGGACATGTTCCCGTACCCGTCGGGCGCCGGCCTGCACGTCGGCCACCCGCTGGGCTACATCGGCACCGACTGCTTCGCCCGCTACCAGCGGATGGCCGGGCGCAACGTGCTGCACGCGATGGGCTTCGACGCGTTCGGCCTGCCCGCCGAGCAGTACGCGGTGCAGACCGGTACCCACCCGCGGACCACCACGGTGGCGAACATCGAGCGGTACAAGGCGCAGCTGCGCCGGCTGGGACTGGCCCACGACGAGCGCCGCTCGGTGGCGACCATCGACACCGACTTCTACCGCTGGACCCAGTGGATCTTCCTGCAGATCTTCAACTCCTGGTACGACCCGGAGGTGCGCAGGGCCCGCCCGATCGCGGAGCTGATCGCCGAGTTCGAGGGCGGCAACCGCCCCACCCCGGACGGCCGGCCCTGGGCCGAGCTGACCGTGGCCGAGCGGCGGCAGATCGTCGACGACCACCGGCTGGCGTACGTCTCGCAGGCCCCGGTGAACTGGTGCCCCGGGCTGGGCACCGTGCTGGCCAACGAGGAGGTCACCGCCGACGGCCGCTCCGAGCGGGGCAACTTCCCGGTCTTCAAGCGCAACCTGAAGCAGTGGATGATGCGGATCACCGCGTACGGCGACCGGCTGCTGGACGACCTGGACACCCTGGACTGGCCCGAGCCGATCAAGCTGATGCAGCGCAACTGGATCGGCCGCTCGCAGGGCGCCCACATCGACTTCCCCACCGAGCGGGAGCCGATCCGGGTGTTCACGACCCGCCCGGACACCGTCTTCGGCGCCACCTACATGGTGCTGGCCCCGGAGCACGAGCTGGTCGACGCGCTGGTGCCGGCGACCTGGCCGGCCGGGACGAGGGACGCCTGGACCGGCGGGCACGCCAACCCGCGCGCGGCCGTGGAGGCGTACCGGAAGGCGGCGGCGGCCAAGACCGACGTCGAGCGGCAGGCCGACACGAAGGAGAAGACCGGCGTCTTCGTCGGCGCGTACGCCGTCAACCCGGTCACCGGCGGGCAGATCCCGATCTTCATCGCCGACTACGTGCTGGCCGGCTACGGCACCGGCGCGATCATGGCGGTGCCCGCGCAGGACGAGCGGGACTGGGCGTTCGCCGAGGTCTTCGAGCTGCCGATCGTGCGGACCGTGCAGCCGCCGGAGGGCTTCGACGGCAAGGCGTACACCGGGGACGGTCCGGCGATCAACAGCGCCGCGCCCGACCGCGGCCTGGACCTGAACGGCCTGGGGGTCGCCGACGCCAAGGCGGCGATCATCGAGTGGCTGGAGGCCAACGGGCACGGCGCCGGCGCGGTCACCTACCGGCTGCGCGACTGGCTGTTCTCCCGGCAGCGCTACTGGGGTGAGCCGTTCCCGATCGTGTACGACGAGACCGGCGCGGCGATCGCGCTGCCCGAGGAGATGCTGCCGGTCGAGCTGCCCGAGGTGGACGACTTCTCGCCGCGCACCTTCGACGCCGACGACGCCGACAGCAACCCGGAGACCCCGCTGTCGCGGCGGCGCGACTGGGTCGAGGTCGAGCTGGACCTGGGTGACGGCCCGAAGCGCTACACCCGCGAGACCAACGTGATGCCGCAGTGGGCCGGCTCCTGCTGGTACGAGCTGCGCTACCTGGACCCGACCAACTCCGAGCGGTTCGTCGACGCGGAGAACGAGCGGTACTGGATGGGCCCGCGCCGCGAGGGCGACTGCGGCGGCACCGACATGTACGTCGGCGGCGCCGAGCACGCCGTGCTGCACCTGCTGTACGCCCGCTTCTGGCACAAGGTGCTGTACGACCTGGGCCACGTCTCGTCGTTCGAGCCGTTCCGCAAGCTGTTCAACCAGGGCTACATCCAGGCGTACGCGTACACCGACGCCCGGGGCGCCTACGTGCCGGCCGAGGACGTGGTCGAGCGCGACGGCGGCTTCTACCTGGGCGACACCCAGGTCAAGCGCGAGTACGGCAAGATGGGCAAGTCCCTGAAGAACGTCGTCACGCCCGACGAGATGTGCGCCGCGTACGGCGCCGACACCTTCCGGGTCTACGAGATGTCGATGGGCCCGCTGGAGGTGTCCCGCCCGTGGGAGACCCGGGCGGTCGTCGGGTCGTACCGGTTCCTGCAGCGGGTCTGGCGGGCGATCGTCGACGAGCAGACCGGCGCGCTGCGGGTCACCGACGCCCCGGCCGACGAGGCGACCCGGCGGCTGCTGCACAAGGTGGTCGACGGGGTCCGCGGTGACATGGAGGCGATCCGGTTCAACACCGCGATCGCCAAGCTGATCGAGCTGACCAACGGGCTGACCCGGCTGGCGGAGACCCCGCGCGAGGTGGCCGAGCCGCTGGTGCTGATGCTGGCGCCGTTCGCCCCGCACGTGGCCGAGGAGCTGTGGCGGCGGATGGGGCACGAGACCTCGCTGACGTACGCGGACTTCCCGACCGCCGACCCGGCGCTGCTGGTCGCCGAGACGGTGACGTACCCGGTGCAGATCAACGGCAAGGTCCGTGGCCGGGTCGAGGTCCCCGCCGACGCCTCCGAGGAGACCGTCCGCGCGGCGGCCCTGGAGGCGGTGGCCGGCCCGCTGTCCGGCAAGGAACCCCGCAAGGTCATCGTCGTCAAGGGCCGCATGGTCTCCATCGTCGCCTGACCCCCGCCCGGGTCGCCCGCCAGGGGCGCCCCTGGCGAGAGCCCGCAGATACAGAGAAAGAGTGGCTGTTCCGCGCGGAACAGCCACTCTTTCCGTGAAAGTGGGCGGATGTTGGTCGGGGTGGGTCAGGGGTCGCGGTGGTGCAGGGCGATCAGGGTGGCCAGGGTGGCGGTCAGGGACCAGGCGGTGAAGACGGTCCAGGAGGTGGGGATGGTTGCCACCCAGCCGTCGTAGTGGGGGAACGGGATGATCTGCACCAGCCGTTCCCAGCCGGGGACCGGCATGGCGTGGTTGACGGCGGCGGTCCACCGGTGGCGCGTGTCGAACGCCAACGGCAGCAGGAGCAGCACCGCCGTGGTGGTGACGATCGCCGGAGCGGTGTGCCGGACGAGGGCGCCGATGCCCAGCCCGGCCAGCGCGCAGACCGGCACCAGCAGCGCCGACGCCACCACCGCGCGCAGCGCGCCGGGGTCCGCGATCGACGCGCCGGCGTGCCGGTCGGCGAGGATCGCCTGGGAGAGCCAGAACGCGTCGCCCGAGGCCAGCGCGCCGACGGCCGTCATCACCGCCGCGAGCACCACCACCTTCGCGGCGGCCACCGCCCGCCGCGCGGGTACGGCCGCGAAGGTGGTGCGGATCTGCCCGCCGGCGTACTCGCTGGCGATCATCACGGCCCCGACGCTGCCGGCGGCGAGCACCACGAACAGCCACCCCTCCTCGGCCTCGCCGCCTTCCGGATCGTGCAGGAGGCGCTCACAACGTGGTCCGGCACGCGGGCACCGACCGGTGCCGGGTGACCGTGGAGCAGGGCCCCGGCGAGGTGGTGGTGGACGTCGTGGACGACGGGCGGGGCGGGCCGGTCGCCGGCGACGGGCACGGCATCGTCGGCATGCGGGAACGGGTCGCCCTGCTCGGCGGGCGGTTCCGCGCCGGGCCGCGCCCCGAGGGCGGCTTCCGGGTGACGGCCCGGTTGCCGGTGCCGGCGGCCGACCGGTGACCGTCCGGGTGGTGCTCGCCGACGACCAGCCGCTGGTCCGCGCCGGCCTGCGGGTGCTCATCGCCGACGCGCCTGGCATCGACGTCGTCGGTGAGGCCGGCACCGGCGCCGAGGCCGTCCGGCTGGCCCGCGAGGTGGCGCCCGACGTGGTGCTGATGGACCTGCGGATGCCGGGCACGGACGGCATTCAGGCCACCCGCGCGATCACCGCGCCCGGTGGGCCGACCCGCGTCCTGGTGCTCACCACGTTCGACGACGACGAACACGTGCACGCCGCGCTGCGGGCCGGCGCGAGTGGCTTCCTGGTCAAGGACAGGGCCCTCGACGACATCCTCGCCGCGATCCGGGTGGTGGCCGCCGGGGACGCGCTGATCGCGCCCGGCGTCACCCGCCGGCTCATCGCCGAGTTCCTCCGCCGCCCCGGTCCGCCGGTCCGGCCGCGGGCCCTGGCCGGGGTGACCGACCGGGAACGGGAGGTGCTGACCCTGGTCGGGCGGGGGATGTCGAACGCCGAGATCGCCGCCGAGCTGGTGATCAGCGCGGCCACCGCCAAGGCGCACGTGGCCCGGCTCTTCACCAAGCTCGGCGCCCGCGACCGGGTGCACCTGGTCATCGCCGCCTACGAGGCGAGGCTGGTCCACCCGTCGGAATGACCCACCCGGCGCCGCGGGGTCGGGTGCGGTTCGGTCCAGCGGGGGTCGGGTGCGGTTCGGTCCAGCGGGGGTCGGGTGCGGCTCGGTCCAGCGGGGGTCGGGCGCGGCCCGGTCCATCGGGGAACGCCGCCCGGAAGACCGGGACACGGAGTGTGACGTCCGTGGGGGCGCACGCCGAGAAGAGCGTGATGACTGTGAGGCATATTTATGCCTCACAGTCATCACGCTCTTCGGCCGCGTTCGCCTCGGGCCGCGACACGCCAAGGCCGTATCCGGCCGGCGGCAAGGCGGGCTTCAGGCGTGGAGGGCCGACTCCACGGTGCGCCGGTGGGTGCGCAGCCAGCCCTGCCAGCGGCGTACCCCGTCGACCGCGCCGGTTGCGCGCAGCCGGCGCATGCCGGGTTCGTCGCGGTCCGCGCCGGCGTCGATGCCCCGCCAGGTGCCCTCGATCTGGTCGAGCATCACGGTGACCAACTCGTCCCGGGGGAGCGGTACCGGGTCCGGTCCGGCGCCGGCCGCGTCGTAGGCGTCGCAGAGCAGTCGGCAGCGTCGGCCCAGCTCAGCCGGGTCGGCGCCCTCGCCCAGCTCACCCCAGTGCCACGCGGCGAACGCCACGTCGTCGATCCGGCGGCCCGGCGCGGCGAGGTCCCAGTCCAGGAACGCCACCGGCAGCAGCCCGGCGGGCAGGTCCCGGTACAGGGTGTTCTTCGGCGACAGGTCGCGGTGGCAGACCGTTTCCGCGCCGCTGGCCAGAGCGGTGCCGGCGCAGGCGTCGTGCAGGACCCGGATCCGTTCGGCCAGCCGGGTCAGTGCGGGGTCGGAGAAGAAGGCCTGGTCCTCCCGCTCCCGCCACGGCACCCGCCCGGCGAGGTGGCTGAGCACCTGCCGGCCCCGCTCGTCGGTGCCGAGGAAGCGGGGCGCCACGTGCGCGCCGACCCGGTCCAGGTGCGCCAACAGGGCGGTGACGAACCCGGCGTTGGCCGGGGGAGTGCGGCGGACTGTGTCGCCGATCCGGACCACCTCGGCGATGAACCCGCCGGCCAGCACCTCCTCGACGTCCAATCCGCCGGCCAGCACCACCTCGCCGGCCGGGTTGTCGGCGCTGGCCATCTCGACGGTTCGCCCGCCGTCGGCGGCCACCTCGGCGGGCTGCCTGCCGGCGCCGGCCACCTCGACGGTTGGCCCGTCGGCGTCGTCCGCCTCGGCGGGCTGCCTGCCGGCGCCGGCCACCTCGGCGGTTGGCCCGTCGGCGTCGTCCGCCTCGGCGGGCTGCCTGCCGGCGCCAGCCACCTCGGCGCGGCGCGGGGGCCGGTTCCCGCCCGTCACGGTCGCGGCTCCGGCGCACCGCGCCGGCGCTGCCGTTCGGCCCGCCACCAGCGGTGGATCAGCACGGCGCTGGCGATCAGGCCGAGGCTGGCGGGGGCGGCGGCGTACCAGTTGACCTCGCCGGGCGAGCTGACCGCCGCGCCGATCGCGGCGTAGCCGAACGCGGTCGGGGCGGAGGCGAGCACGCTGCCGACGAGGAACGGCACCACCCGCGCGGCGGTGGTGCCGTAGCCGTAGCTGACCAGGCCGAAGCCGGCGATGGGCAGCAGCCGGACGGTGATCACCCCCAGCACGCTCTGCCGGGCGAACCAGCCGTCGAGCCGGGCCAGCCGGCCCCGGAGGTGTTCCGCGACGAACTCCCGGCCCAGCACCCGGCCGACCGTGAAGCCGATCGCCGCGGCGAGCAGGGCCGCGCCGAGCGCGTACGCGGCGCCCTCCAGGGGGCCGAAGATGGCGCCGGAGGCGAGCGTGACGAAGGTCCGGGGGACCAGCGCCACCAGCAGCACCGTCCCGGCGGCGATCGCCGCGAGCGGGGCGTACCCGCCGAGGGCGTCGGCGAGGCGCGGCAGCCGGGCGACGTCCGGCCGGGGCGCCACCAGCAGCAGCACCCCGAAGCCGGCGAGCAGGAGCAGCAGCGCGGCGAAGCGACGCCCGGACGGCTGGCCGAGCAGCCGCCGGACGGCGTGGATCATGCCCGGTCGGCGGCGGCCACCGCGGCGCGGCGCTCGGAGCGGAGCCGGTCGGCCCAGGTGTCGTCCAGCGGCGGGAGCTGGTGCACCCCGGTGGCCCAGCGCAGCAGCAGGTCGGCCAGGGCCGGGTTGCGGGCCAGCGCCGGCCCGTGCGAGTACGTGCCGAGCAGCTTGCCGCGCCAGGCGCCCTCGGTGGCGCCGTCGTTGCCGACCCCGGCGGTGACCCGGGCCAGCGGCGAGACGCCGGGGCCGAGGTGGGTACGCCCGCCGTGGTTCTCGAACCCGGACAGCGCCGGTATACCGAGCCGCGGGTCGATCTCGCCGGCCAGCTCGCCGACGGCCCGGGTGGGGCCCCGGTCGGAGGAGAGGTCGAGCAGCTCCAGCCCGGCGCACTTGGTGCCCTTGGCGAAGAAGGAGGTGCCGAGCAGCTGGTAGCCGGCGCAGACGCCGAAGACCACCGAGCCCTGGGCGACCGCCCGGTGCAGGCCGCCGTCGGCGATCAGCCGCTGGGCGCCGAGCGCCTGCGGGCCGTCCTCGCCGCCGCCGATCAGGTAGATGTCGGCGGTGGCGGGCAGCCGCTGGTCGGAGCGGACCTCCAGCACCTCGACCGGCATCCCGCGCAGCTGCGCCCGGCGGGCCAGGATCAGCATGTTGCCCCGGTCGCCGTAGGTGGAGAGCAGGTCGGGGTAGATCCAGACGATGCGCAGGCTCTCAGTTGACACGGTCCAACTCCGCTCGGATGTCCTGGAAGGCGGTGTAGTTCGCGATGACCTCCAGCCGGCCCGGCGGGACCGCCCGGACCGCCTCGTCGAACGTCCGCACGTGCTGGAACGGCACGGCGTTGACGTCGAGCCGGACCGCCAGGTCGTACGCCCGGTCGCCGGTGATCAGCACCTGCCGGCCGCGCAGCGGGGCGAAGTCGACGTCGAAGAGCCAGGAGGTGTCCAGCCCGTCGGGGTCGCGGGCGTTGATGGAGAGCAGGGTCGGCGCCACGTCGGCCATGTCGAACGCCTCCAGCCAGCTGGCCGGGTTCTTGGCCAGCAGCAGCCGGATGTTGCGCCCGTCCCGGTCGACCTGCGCGTAGCGGCCGGCGACCGAGGTGACCGTGCCCAGCCGGGAGACCGCGTCGACGGGGCGTACCCCGAACTCGGCGGCGACCGCCAGCGCGGTGGCCGCGTTGCCGATGTTGACCTTGCCGGGGAGCTGGAGCGCCACCTTGTGCCAGGCGCCGGTGGGGTCGAGGACGCCGTCGTCCTCCACGGTCCACTGCGGCTCGGGCCGGCGCAGCGGGCAGCCGGTGCACCACCACTGCTCTCCTGAGCGCTGGATGGTGGAGCCGCACTCCGGGCAGACCCAGGAGTCGTCGTGCCAGCGTTGGCCGGCGCTGAACCAGGTGACGTGCGGCGGGTTGACCCCGCGTGCCGGGTCGGCCGGCGGGGTGGCCGCCCAGACCACCATCGGGTCGTCGGCGTTGGCCACCACCCGCACGTCGGCGTGCCGGACCAGCGCCGCGCGCCAGAGCTGCGCCATCATGGCGACCTCCTTGGCCCGGTCCAGCTGGTCGCGGGAGAGGTTGAGCAGCGCCACCACGTGCGGCTCGGTGGCCTCCAGCACCTGCGCGAGGTAGTGCTCGTCGACCTCCAGCACCGCGTACGGGGTGCTGCCCGCCTTGGCCAGGGCGGAGGTGTGGCCGGTCGGCATGTTGGCGCCGAAGGAGTTGGTGGCCACCCGACCGAGCACCCCGACGGCCGCGGCGGCGAGCCGGGTGGTGGTGGTCTTGCCGTTGGTGCCGGAGACCAGCGCGATGGCGCGGCCGGCGGAGAGGTGGGCCAGCAGGTCGGGATCGATCTTCAGCCCGATCCAGCCGCCGATCACCGAGCCGTCGCCCCGGCCGGCGGCGCGCGACAGGGCCGCGGCCGTCCGGGACACGGAGCTGGCCACCTTTGCCCGCAGGGGCATCTTCGCGTCCGTCACCCGAGCGAGGTTACCGGACCGGTGCGCCCACCAGATCGCCGCCGACGGCGAACCGTTCGGCCGGATCCTTCTCGGGCGTCCGGTCGCCCCGCGCTCCGCCGGTCGGAGTCGACCGGTGTCGGGTAGCGGACGCGGCTCGGGGGGCGCTCCGGCCCTCCACTCCGCTCCACCCCTCCTGACGTGCGCTTTTGCCCGGCGGAGCGGCGCGCCACGCGGGCGTTTCTGGTTGCAGGTGGAGGGAAGTGGAGTAGAGTGGGGCGCGATGGTGAGGCCGGGAGGGCCCACCGGCCCGGGGGGTCAGCGGCGCCGCGAACGCCGCTAAAAGGGCGAGGGGGTAGGGCCGATGTTCCTCGGCACCCACACTCCGCGCCTGGACGACAAAGGCCGGTTGATCCTTCCGGCGAAGTTCCGGGACGAGCTGGCGGGGGGTGTCGTGATCACCAAAGGGCAGGAGCGCTGCCTCTACGTCTTCCCCACGCCCGAGTTCCAGCGGATCGCCGACCAGTTGCGCGCGCAGCCGATGACGCACAAGGCGGCCCGGGCCTACAGCCGGGTCTTCTTCGCCAGCGCGCACGACGAGGTCCCCGACAAGCAGGGACGGGTCACCATCCCGGCCCACCTGCGGTCGTACGCCGCGCTCGACCGGGACCTGGTGGTGATCGGGGCGAGCACCCGGGTGGAGATCTGGGACAAGGCGGCCTGGGAGACCTATCTCGCCGAGAGCGAAGACGACTTCGCCGACATCGAGGAGGGGGTGCTGCCCGGCGGCCTGTAGGGCGTGACGACGCCCGACGTACTGCGAGATCTCCAGCCGCTTTCGAGTTCCTGGCACCCCTTCCCCGGTGCCAGGCGCACGATCAGTCTCCGGGGCCGCGGCCTCGGGAGGCGAAGCGGGAGCGGATGGGGATCTGGCGGTACGACGGCACGGCGTCGTCCGACGAGCAGGGTCGCAGGACCGAACGGAACTTTCAACCAGTGGGGGTCGACATGGGGGAGCTACGCGGCACGCACGTGCCGGTGCTGCTCGAGAGGTGTCTCGAGTTGCTGGCCCCCGCGCTGGACCGGGGCGACCGGACGGTGCACGTCGACGCGACGCTGGGGCTGGCCGGGCACGCCGAGGCGGTGCTGGAACGGCACCCGCGGACGGTGCTGATCGGCCTGGACCGGGACACCGAGGCCCTCGCCCACGCGCGGGTCCGGCTGGCCCGCTTCGCCGACCGGATCCACCTGGTGCACGCCGTCTACGACGAGCTGCCCGAGGTGCTGGAGCAGCTCGGCTACCCGGGCATCGACGCGATCCTGTTCGACCTGGGGGTCTCCTCGTTGCAGCTGGACGCGCCCGACCGCGGGTTCGCGTACGCCCAGGACGCGCCGCTGGACATGCGGATGGACCAGACCCGGGGGGTGACCGCCGAGGAGGTGGTCAACACCTACTCGCACCCGGACCTGGCCCGGGTGCTGCGGGTCTACGGCGAGGAGAAGTTCGCCGGGCGGATCGCCTCGGCGATCATCCGGGAGCGCGAGCGTGGCCGGATCACCTCCTCGGCCCGGCTCGCCGAGCTGGTCAGGGAGAGCATTCCGGCACCAGCCCGGCGAACGGGTGGACACCCGGCCAAGAGAACGTTTCAGGCTTTACGGATCGAGGTAAACAGGGAGCTGGCAGCGCTGGAGACGGCGCTGCCGGCCGCTCTGGACAAGCTCAACGTGGGCGGCCGCATGGTGGTCCTGTCCTACCACTCGCTGGAGGACCGGCTCACCAAGCAGGCGCTCGCCGACCGGGTCCGCAGTAAGGGCCCGGTCGACCTTCCGGTGGAACTTCCCGGGTCGGGCCCGACGTTCCGGCTGCTCAGCCGGGGCGCCGAGCTTCCCGGGGAGGCGGAGGTCGCCGTGAACCCGCGCGCCGCCTCGGTGCGCCTGCGGGCCGCGGAGCGACTCGACCCGGCCACCGAGCAGCAGGGGCGGACCGACCGCGAACGGTACCGCCGCCGGGTCAAGGCGATGCACCAACCGGGGACGGGGTCGACGCCGGGTTCCACAGTGGACCGCGCGTCGACGCCGGGGGACGGCACAGGGACGGACGAAGAGGGGGAGGGGACATGAACGTCAACAAGCGCGACGGCCGAGCGGCCGTCGGGCAGCGCGCACCGCGGTCGGGGGGCCGGACCGCGGCGCAGCGCACCACGCGCGGCGACAAGCCGGCGGACCTCGCCGGCCGGCAGGGGGAGGCTCGCGCCCGGGGGGCGCGCGAGTTCCCGGTTCAGGGCAACGCCGCGCTGCGGCCGGCGGAGAAGGTCACCGACACCACGGCCGCCCGGCCCCGGCTGCGCGTCGCTCCGCCGCCGCCGGTGCGGGTGCCGCGGGCGCCGTTCGCGGCGCTGATCGTGGTGCTGGTCGTCGGCGGGGTGCTGGGCATCCTGGCCGTCAACACGAAGATCAACGAGAACGCCTTCAAGCTCCAGCAGCTCCAGCAGCAGCAGGCCCGCCTCGACGTGGACGAGCAGCAGCTGAACAAGCAGATCGAGGAGGCCCGGGCGCCGGGCAACCTGACCGCCGAGGCGCGCAAGCTCGGCCTGGTCGAGGCCGGCGAGCCGGCGTACATCCGGCTGCCGGACGGCCGGATGATCGGCGTGCCGCAGCCCGCCGACGGGCAGCCGGCGATCACCAGCCAGCAGGGCAACGGGGGATAGCAGTGCCGCCGAGATCGGACGACCCGCGCCGGGACCCCACCACGGGCTCCCGGCGCGGCCCGTCCCGGGCCGGCCGGGGCGGGGACCCGCGGACCGGCGAGCCGGGGATCGGCGGGATCTCCGACGCCCGGGCGTACACCCCCCGGGGCCGGACCATCCGGGAGAGCGGCGAGGAGCGGGCCGGCGGCCGTGAGGAGCGGGCCGGCCAGCGGCGTACCCCCCGGGCCGGTCGCTCCGGCGACCCGTTCCGCCCGGCGTTGCAGGTGCTCGACGGCGGCCGGGCGGCGGCCCGCGCCGGGCGGCGGGACACCGCCCCGGTCGCCCGGGCCGGCGTCATCCGCACCGTCCCGGCCCGGCCGGCCTGGACGGACGACGACGAGGAGCTGGCGCCGCCGCGCCGCCGGTCCGGCGGGCGCGCACCGCGCCGGCCGGAGCGTTCGGCGGCCCGCCGCCCCGCCCGCAAGCCGCGCCGGCCGCCGAAACTGGCCGAGCCGCGCCGCCGGCTGCGGCTGGGCACCATGCTCGCGCTGGCGCTCTTCGTCACCATCGGCATCCGGCTGGTCTTCCTCCAGGCCGTGGACACCCCGGCGTACGCGGGCGGAGGCATCGACTCCCGGCTCACCCGGGTCGACCTGCCCGCCCCGCGCGGCGCCATCGTCGACCGCACCGGCGCGCCGCTGGCCCGCAGCGTCGAGGCCCGGTACGTCTTCGCCGACCCGACCCAGGTCAAGGACCGGGCGACCACGGCCCGGCTGCTCTCCCCGCTGCTCGGCGTGCCCGCCTCGGAGCTGGCCGAGAAGATGAAGCGGCGCGGCCTGGCCGGCGGCGGCGAGTCGCAGTTCCAGTACCTGGCCCGGGGCGTCGACATCCCCAGGGCCAAGCAGATCGAGGCGCTCGACCTCGCCGGCATCGGCACCCACCGCGACGAGCGGCGCGAGGTGCCCGGCGGCGACCTCGCCGCCAATCTGGTGGGCTTCGTCAGCCAGGACATGAACGGCCTGGAGGGGCTGGAGGCGCGCTACGACGACGTGCTCCAGGGCAAGGACGGCCGGCGCGTCTACGAGGCGGGCCAGGGCGACCTGGACGCCCCCATCCCCGGCGGTTACAGCCAGACCACCCCGGCCAAGCCGGGCAGCTCGCTGGTGCTCACCATCGACCGAGACCTGCAGTACCAGGTGCAGCAGGTGCTCGGCCGGCAGATGGCGCAGACCCGGGGCAGCGTCGGCGCCGCCGTGGTGCTGGACGTGGCGACCGGCGAGGTGCTGGCCCAGGCCAGCCACCCCAGCTACAACGCGGCCAACCCGGAGCCGAGCCGGCCGACCGACCGGGAGGACGCGGCCACCAGCTTCGTGGTCGACCCGGGGTCGGTGCACAAGGCGATCACCTTCGGCGCGGCGTTGCAGGAGGGCGTGATCACCCCGGACACCACCCTGCCCATCCCCAACACCGTCACCAAGGGCGACACGACCTTCGCCGACACCCACCCGGCGAACGGCCGGCGGATGAGCCTGCCGGGGATGATGGCCTTCTCGTCCAACGTCGGCACCATCGAGATCGCCGACGAGCTGGGCCGGGACCGGCTGATCGACTACCAGAAGCGGTTCGGGCTGGGGCAGCCCACCGGCGAGGGGATGCCGGGGGAGGCCTCCGGGCGGCTACTGCCCGCCGACGAGTGGAGCGATTCGTCATACGGGTCGGTGCCGATCGGGCACAGCGTGGACGCCACGCCGCTGCAGATGGCCGCCGCGTACGCCACCATCGCCAACAACGGCACGTACGTCCAGCCGCACCTGATCAAGGAGGTGATCAGCGGGGCGGACGGCAAGCGGACGCCCGCCGGGCCGCCGGTCACCCGGCCGGTGCTCAGCCCGGCCAACGCCACCGCGCTGCGCACCATCCTGGAAGCGGTCACCACCGTCGACGGGGCGACCGGCGTGGCCGCGGCGGTGCCCGGCTACCGGGTCGCCGGCAAGACCGGCACCGGCTGGCGGCTGGTCGACGGCGAGAAGCAGCCCGGCGAGGTCGGCTCGTTCATCGGGATGGCCCCGGCGGAGAAGCCCCGGTACGTGGTGGCGGTCTTCGTGTGGAGCCCCGGTGGCGAGGGCGGCACGGTGGCCGCGCCCGCCTTCCGCGAGATGATGGGCTTCACGCTGCGGCATTACCGGGTTCCCCCCTCGGGCGGCAAGGCCCCCAAGTTCGAGGTCTTTCCGCGCTGAACAGCCACGGCGGGACATCATCGGTGAGTGGGGACGAACCACCGGGGCGGCTGTGCGGTCGGAACCGGACGACCGGGTAGGGTCTGACGCCGTGCCCGGCAATCCACGTCCCCGTACCGTGCCCGGAGTCCGGCTCGGCGACCTCGCCGCCCGGCTCGCCATCGCGCCGCCGGAGGCCGCCGCCGACGTGGCGGTGACCGGGGCGACCCACGCCAGCCAGGAGGTCCGTCCCGGCGACCTGTACGCCGCGCTGCCCGGCGCCCGCCGGCACGGCGCGGAGTTCGCCGCGGCCGCCGCGGCCGCCGGCGCGGTGGCCGCGCTGACCGACCCGGCCGGCGCCGCCGCGGTGTCCGAGGCCGGCCTGCCCGCCCTGGTGGTGCCCGACCCCCGGGCGGTGCTCGGCGACCTCGCCTCCGCCGTCTACGGCGACCCGACCGAGGGGCTGACCGTGATCGGGGTCACCGGCACGGCCGGCAAGACCTCGACCGCCTACCTGGTGGAGTCCGGCCTGCGCGCCGCCGGGCACACCACCGGCCTGATCGGCACCGTGGAGACCCGGCTGGGCGATCTGGTGATCGACAGCGTCCGGACCACCCCGGAGGCGACCGACCTGCACGCCATGCTCGCCGCCGCCCGCGAGCGCGGGGTGACCGCGCTGGTCATGGAGGTCTCCAGCCACGCCCTGGCGATGGGGCGGGTCGGTGGGGTCCGGTTCACCGTCGGCGGCTACACCAACTTCGGCTCCGACCACCTCGACTTCCACGCCGACTCGGCCGACTACTTCGCGGCCAAGGCGCGGCTCTTCGACGGCCGCTGCGCCGCCGAGGTGCTCAACCTCGACGACCCGGCGCTGCGCCCGCTGTTCAAGCCCGCCACGGTCAGCTACTCGGCGGCCGGCGACCGCGCGGCCACCTGGTGGGCCGACGAGGTCGGTGGCGAGGGGTACGCCCAGCGCTTCACCGTCCACGGCCCGGACGGCCTGGCGCTGCCCGCCGGGGTGGCCCTGCCCGGCCGGCACAACGTGGCCAACGCGCTGCTGGCCATCGCCAGCCTGGTGGCCGCCGGGGTCGACCCGGCGGTCGCCGCCGAGGGGGTGGCCGCCTGCGGCGGCGTCCCGGGGCGGCTGGAACTGGTCAGCGCGGCCGGCCCGGTGCGCGGCGTGGTCGACTACGCGCACAAGTCCGACGCCATCGTGGCCGCCCTGGCCGCGCTGCGCGAGCTGAGCGAGGGTCGGCTGATCTGCGTCATCGGCGCGGGTGGTGACCGGGACCGGGGCAAGCGGCCGGTGATGGGCGCCGCCGCGGCGCGGGGCGCCGACGTGGTGCTGGTGACCGACGACAACCCGCGCACCGAGGACCCGGCCGCGATCCGGGCCGAGGTGCTCGCCGGGGCGTACGCGGCCGGCACCGCCGCCCGGATCATCGAGGCCCCGGGCCGGCGGGCCGCCATCGCCGAGGCGGTCCGGCTCGCCGAGCCCGGCGACGTGGTGGCGCTGCTCGGCAAGGGCCACGAGCGTGGCCAGGAGGTCGCCGGCGAGGTGCACCCGTTCGACGACCGGGTGGAGCTGGCGGAGGCGCTCGGCGCCCGCTTCGGGGACCTGGCGGGTCGACGGTGATCCCGCTGAGCCTGGCCGAGGTCGCCTCGGCCGTCGACGGCCGTCTCGTCGGCGCCGACCCGGCGGCCCGGGTGACCGGCCCGGTCGAGTTCGACTCGCGCAAGGTCACCGCCGGGGCGCTCTTCGTCGCGTTCCCCGGCGAGAAGGTCGACGGGCACGACTACGCGGCCGGCGCGGTGGACGCGGGCGCGGTGGCGGTGCTCGGCACCCGCGAGATGCCCGGGGTGCCGATGGTGCTGGTGGGAGACGCGCTGACCGCGATGGGCCGGCTGGCCCGCGCGGTGGTGGACCGACTGCCGCAGCTGACCGTGATCGGGCTGACCGGCTCGTCGGGCAAGACCACCACCAAGGACCTGATCGCCCAGCTCACCGTCCGGCTCGGCCCGACGGTGGCCCCGCCCGGCTCGTTCAACAACGAGCTGGGGCACCCGTACACGGCCCTGCAGGCCACGCCGGAGACCCGCTTCCTGGTGATGGAGAAGGGTGCCCGGGGGATCGGGCACGTGCGCTACCTGTGCGACGTGGTGCCGCCGCGGATCTCCGTGGTGCTCAACGTCGGGGTCGCGCACATCGGCGAGTTCGGCTCGGTGGAGAACATCGCCCTGGCCAAGGGGGAACTGGTCGAGGCGCTGCCGGCCGACGGGCTGGCCGTGCTCAACGCCGACGACCCGCTGGTCGACGCGATGGCCGCGCGCACCGCCGCCCGGGTGGTCCGGTACGGCGAGGCCGCGCACGCCGACGTCCGGGCGGTCGACGTGTCGCTGGACGACCGGGGCCGGCCGTCGTACACCCTGGTCACGCCGGAGGGGAGCGCCCCGGTGCGGCTCGGGCTGACCGGCCGGCACCAGGTCTGGAACTCGCTGGCCGCGGCGGCGGTGGCCCGCGAGCTCGGGATGCCGCCGGCCGAGGTGGCCGGCGCCCTGGGCGAGCTGGGGCTGGTCTCCACCCGCCGGATGGACGTCTTCGACCGGCCCGACGGGGTGACCGTGATCGACGACTCGTACAACGCCAACCCGGCGTCGACGGCGGTGGCGCTGCGCGCCCTTGCCGGCATGCGCCGCGAAGGGCGTATCTTTGCCGCGCTCGGCTACATGGCCGAGCTGGGCGACTTCGAACGCGACGGGCACCGGGAGGTGGGCCGGCTGGCGGCGGAGTTGGGCGTGGACCGGCTGCTCGTGGTGGGTGAGCCGGCGGCGCCGATCCACGAGGGCGCGACAGCGGTAAGTGACTGGGGAGGAGAGTCGGTGCTGCTCACCGATCAGGCGGCGGCCGTCGAGGTGCTGCGCAGCGAGCTACGGCCGGGCGACGTCGTCCTGGTGAAGGGCTCCCGGTACCGCACCTGGGAGGTGGCCGACGCCCTGCGCGCCGGCGTCACCGGGAACGGGGACGCCGCATGAGGGCGGTGATCATTGCCGTCGGCGTGGCGTTCCTGATCTCGCTGCTCGGCACCCCGATCGCGATCAAGGTGTTCACCCGGCTCAAGGCCGGCCAGCCGATCCGGGCCGAGGGCCCGGCGATGCACCAGGGCAAGAAGGGCACGCCGACGATGGGCGGCGTGGTCTTCATCCTGGCCACGGTGATCGCGTACGTCGCCGGTCACCTGGCCCTGACCACGCTGCCGGACGCGCAGATCGCCCAGGTCGAGCCGACCATCACGGCGCTGGTGCTGCTGGGGCTGATGGTCTTCTCCGGCGCGGTCGGCTTCATCGACGACTTCCTCAAGGTCCGCAAGCGGCACAGCGGCGGTCTCAACAAGCGCGGCAAGCTCTTCGGGCAGATCCTGGTCGGCGCGATCTTCGGGGTGGTGGCGCTCTACTTCCCGAGCACGATGACCGACGCCAGCGGCGCGGCGACCAACACCGAGACCGTCGGCGCCACCACGCTCAGCTTCATCCGGGACATCCCGGCGCTGGAGATCGGCAAGATCGCCTCGGTGATCGTGATCATCTTCGTGGTGATGGCCGCGACCAACGGCGTGAACCTCACCGACGGCCTCGACGGCCTCGCCACCGGCGCCTCGGTGATGGTGCTGGCCGCGTACGCCTTGATCGCGTTCTGGCAGTACCGGCACTGGTGCGCCGACCCGACCTACACGGCCAACCCGAACAACTACTGCTACGCCGTCCGGGACCCGCTGGAGATCGCGCTGATCGCCGGGGCGGCGGCCGGCGCCTGCGTCGGCTTCCTCTGGTGGAACACCTCGCCCGCCCGGATCTTCATGGGCGACACCGGCGCGCTCGGCCTGGGCGGTCTGATCGCCGGCATGGCGATGTCCACCCGGACGATCCTGCTGCTGCCGATCATCGGTGGGCTGTTCGTGATCATCACCATGTCGGTGGTGATCCAGATCATCTCCTTCCGGACCACCGGCAAGCGGGTGTTCCGGATGTCGCCGTTGCAGCACCACTTCGAACTCGCCGGCTGGAGCGAGGTCAACATCGTGGTGCGGTTCTGGATCATCGCCGGGATCGGCGTCGCCATCGCCCTCGGCCTGTTCTACAGCGACTTCCTGGCCAGCATGGGCTGAGTCGCCGACACCACCGGCGTCGCCCGGGCCGCGAACACCGGCCGGGCCGCGCCGCGACCGTCGCGGACGGGGGTCCCTCATAGCCGAGGGGCCCCCGTTCCGCATTCCGACACGCCGACCGGGCCGAACGGCGCGAACGGGCCCGGCGAAGCGGCGATGATGGGCTCGTGGGGGAGGACCGAGGCAGCACCGGCACGACGACGACGGCGGAGACCCAGGCGCGGCGGGTCGCGGGCGCGGGGCGTACCGCCGACCCGCCGGCGGCGATCTCCGGCCTGGACGCGGCCGGCGGCCTGGCGGCGCTGCGCGGCCTGCTGGCCCGCCCGCTGGCCTCCTACTACCTGCTGCTGTCCAGCGCCGGCCTGCTGCTGCTGATCGGCCTGACCATGGTCTTCTCGGCGACCAGCGTGAAGGACTACGCCGAGGCCGGGGACGCCTCGGCGTCGGTGACCAAGCAGGCCGTCTTCGCGGTGATCGGCATCGTCGCGTTCTGGGCCTGCCAGCGGCTGCCGGCCAGCACCTTCCGCTCGCTCGGCCGGCCGGTGCTGGGCGCGGCGGTGGTGCTGCTGCTGGTGCTCAACCTGCTGCTGGCCCTGGACTCGCTGTTCCGGATCAAGGCGCTCGGGCCGCTGCGGGCCAACCTGCTCTGGCTCTACCTCGGCCCGATCCAGGTGCAGCCCTCCGAGCTGGCCAAGCTCGCGCTGGTGCTCTGGGGCGCGCACGTGATCGCCCGTAAGGGCGCCGCGCTCGGCTGGTGGAAGGAGCTGGCCACCCCGCTCTTCCCGGTGGTCGGGCTGCTCTTCGTGCTGGTCGGCTACAACGACCTGGGCACCATGCTCTGCCTGCTGGCGATCGTGGTCGGGCTGCTCTGGGCGGCCGGGGTGCGGATGCGGGTGTTCGCCGCGCTCTCCGCGGTGGGCCTGCTCGGCATCGGCGTGCTGGTGGCCGTCGCCTCGCTCGGCGCCGGTTCCGGCGCGGTCGGCGAGGAGAACTACCGGCTCGCCCGGTTGACCTCGTTCATCAGCCCGCCCGACCCGGCCACCTGCCTGGAGACCGGCTGCTGGCAGCTCGTCCAGGCCCGCAACGCCATCGAGCACGGCGGCTGGTTCGGCGTCGGGCTGGGCAAGAGCAGCCTGAAGTTCGGCTGGCTGCCGGCCGCACACAACGACTTCATCTTCGCGGTGATCGCCGAGGAGCTCGGGGTGGTCGGCTGCACCGTCATCCTGGTGCTCTTCGCCGTGCTCGCCTACACCGGGCTGCGCGTCGCGCGGCGGGTCGAGGACCCGTTCCGCCGGCTCGCCGCCGCCGCGATCACCGCGTGGCTGGTCGGCCAGGCCGTCATCAACATCGGTGGCGTGATCGGCCTGCTGCCGCTGACCGGCGTGCCGCTGCCGTTCATCTCCGACGGCGGCAGCGCCCTGGTCGTGACGCTGGCGGCGGTCGGCATCCTCGCCTCGTTCGCCCGCGCCGAGCCCGACGCCGCGCGAGCCCTGCATGCCCGTCCGCCCGCCCGGTGGGTCCGACTACTCTGGGCCCCGTTGCCGCCGCTTCCCGGCCGGCGCCGCCGCCCGGCGACGCCACCGGCTGCCCGAGGGTCCGTACCCCGGTCGCGAGCGCGGCGGGAGGACGACCAGGCCGCACCGCGCGGTGGCCGGCAGGGCCGGACCCGGGGCGGGACGGCGAGCGAGAGGAGACGCTGATGGGTCCGCTGCGTTCGGTGGTGCTCTGTGGAGGGGGTACGGGTGGCCACATCTACCCGCTGCTCGCCTTCGCCGACTGCCTGCGCCGACACGACCCGGGCGTCCGGATCACCTGTCTGGGCACCCCGAAGGGCCTGGAGAACGAGCTGATCCCGCCGGCCGGCTACGACCTGCGGCAGATTCCGGCCTACCAGCTGCCCCGCTCGGTCAACATGAGCCTGGTGCGCACCCCGGACCGGATGTGGAAGGCGGCCCGCGCCGCGGGCAAGGTGATCGACGAGGTGCAGGCCGACGCGGTGGTCGGCTTCGGCGGGTACGTCTCCGTCCCCGGCTACCTCGCCGCCTGGCGCCGCGAGCTGCCGATCGTCATCCACGAGGTGAACGTGCCGCCGGGCGTGGCCAACCGGCTCGGCATGAAGTTCACCAAGAACGTCGCGGTGGGCTTCCCGCACCAGCCCGCGCAGGCCGAGTCGCTGCGCGACGCCCGGGTGGTCGGCGTGCCGCTGCGCCGGGGCATCGCCGGGCTGGACCGGGCCGCCATGCGCAACGCCGCCCGGGCCCACTTCGGACTCCGCCCCGACCTGCCGGTGCTCTTCGTCGCCGGCGGCTCGCAGGGCGCCCGCTCGATCAACCTGGCGGTCTCCGGCGCGGCCAAGGAGCTGGCCCGCAACGGCGTGCAGGTGCTGCACGTGATGGGCGCCCGCAACGAGCCGGTGCCGGTCCCCACCGACCTGCCGGTGCCGTACGTGGCTCTGCCCTACCTGTCCGAGATGGAGCTGGGCTACGCCGCCGCCGACCTGATGCTGGGCCGGGGCGGGGCGATGACCTGCGCCGAGGTGGCCGCCATCGGCCTGCCCACCATCTACGTGCCGTACCCGCACAGCAACCAGGAGCAGAAGCGCAACGCGCTGCCCGTGGTGGAGGCCGGCGGCGGGCTGCTCGTCGACGACGCCGAGCTGACCCCGGACTGGCTGGAGCGGACGGTCATCCCGCTGGTCCGCGACCCCCGCCGGCTCGCCGCGATGGGCGCGGCCGCAGCCGGGTACGGGCGACGCGACGGCGACGTCGCGCTGCTGAACTTCGTCTACGAGGCGGTGGCCCGGTGAGCGCGAGGAGCGAGCCTGTGAGCCCCGCAGTCGCGAACGACGGTGGCGCGGCGACGCCGGCCACCGCGACGGGAAGGTACCTGGCATGAACACCGCGCAGTTCACCCCGGCCGGCACGCTCACCGCCGAGGACCTGGGCCGGATCCACCTGATCGGGGTGGGCGGGGTCGGCATGAGCGGCCTGGCCCGGCTCTTCCTCACCCGCGGCCTGCCGGTCTCCGGCAGCGAGCTGCGCGAGTGGCCGTCGCTGGCCGGGCTGCGGGCGCTCGGCGGGACGATCCACATGAGCCACGAGGCGAGCAACCTCGACGGCGTGGACACCGTGGTCTACTCCTCGGCCATCCCGCAGGACCACCTGGAGATGGTCGAGGCCCGCCGGCGCGGCCTGCGGGTGCTGCACCGCTCCGAGGCCCTCGCCGCGGCGATGACCGGCCGCCGGACGGTGGCGGTCGCCGGCACCCACGGCAAGACCACCACCACCTCGATGGTCACCATGGTGCTCCAGCAGGCCGGGACGGACCCGTCCTTCGTCATCGGCGGGGAGATCTCCGAGGTCGGCTCCGGCGCGCACCACGGCACCGGCGAGTACTTCGTGGTCGAGGCGGACGAGAGCGACCGCTCGTTCCTGATCTACCGCCCGTACGTCTCGATCATCACCAACATCGAGGCGGACCACCTCAACACCTACGGCGACCTGGCCAACCTGGAGGCGACCTTCGCCGAGTTCGCCCGGCTCACCGACCCGGACGGCTTCATCATCACCTGCGCCGACGACCCGGGCGGCCGCCGGCTGGCCGAGACGCTGCGCGCGGAGGGCCGCCGGGTGCACACCTACGGCCTGTCTCCCGACGCGGACCTGCGGCTGGACGACATGGCCTCCACCGCGCAGGGGGTGCGCTTCCTGGCCGAGGTCGACGGCCACTCGCTGGGCGAGATCCGGTTGCCGGTGCCGGGGCGGCACATGGGGCTCAACAGCGCCTCGGCGGTGCTCACCGCGTACCTGCTGGGGTTGCCCGTCGAGGCGGCCGAGGCGGCGCTGGGCGCGTTCCCCGGCGTACGCCGGCGCTTCGAGCGCAAGGGCGTCGCGGACGGCGTGCTGGTCTACGACGAGTACGCGTACCACCCGACGTCGATGACGCTGGCCTTGCAGACGCTGCGCGAGGTGGCCGGGGACGGCCGGCTGATCGTGGTCTTCCAGCCCTACCGGCTCTACCGCACCCGCGACCTCCAGGCGGAGATCGCCGCGGCGCTGGGCATCGCCGACGAGCTGGTGCTGCTGGAGGTCTTCGGGCCGGGCGAGCTGCGCCAGCCGGGCGAGGGGTCGGCGGCGCTGGTCGAGGCGGTGCCGCTGGACGCCGCGCACAAGGTGTTCGTCGACTCGTGGGAGGACGCCCCGGTCGAGGTGGCCCGGCGGGCCCGCCCCGGCGACGTGGTGGTGACCATGGGCGCCCCGCCGATCTCCCTGATGGGCGACCAGCTGATCGACGCCCTCACCGCGCGCGCCGCCGGCGACGCCGCCGACCCGACGGCCCTCGGCGCGGCCGTCGACCCGGACGGCGCGGCCTCCGCCGCCGGATGAGCCCGGGCCCGGCGCGGGGCCGCACCGCCGGCACGGACGGTGGCGGCCCCCGGCGTAACCCGGTCCGGCGCTGGCAGCTCGTCCGGGCCGGCAGCGACGCGGTCCCGCCGTCCACCCGGCGGTTCATGGCCCGGGCGCGGCAGCGGCGGATGCGGGCGGCCCTGCCCTGGGCGGTGGCCGCCGCGGTGCTCGCCGTGGCCACGCTGGTCGCGTGGACGGTGCTCGGCACCGGGCTGTTCGGGGTCCGTGAGGTGCGGGTGGTCGGCGCGGAGCTGGTCACCCCGGTCGAGGTGCGCGAGGCCGCGGGGGTGCCGGACGGAGTCCCACTGGCCCGGGTGGACCTGGCCGCGACCGGCCGCCGGATCGGCGCGCTGGCCCCGGTCGAGCGGGCCACGGTCACCCGGGACTGGCCGGGCACGCTGGTGGTGACGGTGGTCGAGCGGACCGGGGTCGCGGCGGTGCCCCGGGACGGGCAGTTCGTCGTGCTCGACGCCGACGGGGTGGTGTTCCGGACGGTGCCGCGCGCCCCCGACGGCCTGCCGGTGGTCCGGCTGGCCACCCCAGGCCGGGACGACCCGGGCACCCGGGCCGCGCTGGAGGTGCTGGCGGTGCTCACCCCGCCGCTGCGCGCGGAGCTGACCGAGCTCACCGTGCAGGGGCTGGCCCGGATCAGCCTCACCCTCCGTGGCGATCGGACGGTCGTCTGGGGTGACGCGACCCGGGGAACGGACAAGGCGCGGGTGGCCACCGCGCTGTTGGGTCGCAAGGCCGACACGATCGACGTCAGCGCGCCGGACGTGGTCACCTTCAAGTGATACCGGGACGCCGGACGTGAGCCGTCCCGCCAATGGCGGCGACACGCCGGGCAGGTCCTTGGCTCTCGGCGTGGGGGCGCTTACGTTGCCCCGAAGAGGATCAGTGGTTGACATAACTCTAAGCCTCTAGTAGAGGGTGAGGGTTTATTCCTGATCCTCTGTGGTGACAGCTGTCGTCGACCGTCGGTCTGGCCACGCCGTACCCGGTCGGGGCGATGCCAATCTCGAAGGGAAAGGACCGGAGATGACACCTCCGCACAACTACCTGGCGGTCATCAAGGTCGTCGGCATCGGGGGCGGCGGCGTCAACGCCGTCAACCGGATGATCGAGGTTGGGCTCAAGGGCGTCGAGTTCATCGCGATCAACACCGATGCGCAGGCGCTGCTGATGAGTGACGCCGACGTCAAGCTCGATGTCGGCCGGGAGCTGACCCGGGGCCTCGGCGCCGGCGCCAACCCGGATGTCGGCAAGAACGCCGCCGAGGACCACCGCGACGAGATCGAGGAGGTCCTCAAGGGCGCCGACATGGTCTTCGTGACCTGCGGCGAGGGCGGCGGCACCGGCACCGGCGGCGCGCCCGTGGTGGCGAACATCGCCCGCAAGCTCGGCGCGCTCACCATCGGCGTGGTGACCCGGCCGTTCTCCTTCGAGGGCAAGCGCCGCCAGGTGCAGGCCGAGTCCGGCATAGACGAGCTGCGCAACCAGTGCGACACGCTGATCGTCATCCCGAACGACCGGCTGCTGGCGCTCGGCGACCGCAACATCTCCATGATGGACGCCTTCCGCACCGCCGACCAGGTGCTGCTCTCCGGTGTCCAGGGCATCACCGACCTGATCACCACGCCGGGTCTGATCAACCTGGACTTCGCCGACGTCAAGAGCGTGATGAGCGGCGCGGGCAGCGCGTTGATGGGCATCGGCAGCGCCCGCGGCGAGAACCGCGCGGTGGAGGCGGCCGAGGCGGCCATCTCCAGCCCGCTGCTGGAGCAGAGCATGGACGGCGCGCGGGGCGTGCTGCTCTCCATCGCCGGCGGCTCCGACCTCGGCCTGTTCGAGATCAACGACGCCGCCCAGCTGGTCACCGACGCGGCGCACCCGGACGCCAACATCATCTTCGGCGCGGTCATCGACGACGCGCTGGGCGACGAGGTCCGGGTCACCGTCATCGCGGCCGGCTTCGACGGTGGCGCGCCGTCGTACAAGGCGGCCGAGGCGCCGCGCAAGACCAACCAGAACCAGCCGGCGCCGCAGAACCCGCCGGTCGCGCCGCCGACCACCCTGCCGGCCCAGCAGCAGTCGCCGCGCCGGGTGCTCTTCGACGACGTGGACGTGCCCGACTTCCTCAAGAACGGTTCCTGAGCTCCGCCGATGACCGACGAACCAGCCACGGTACGGCCCGACCGGCGTGCCGAACTCGCGGCCGGGCTGGCCCGGGTCCGCGCCCGGATCGCCGACGCCTGCGCCGACGCCGGACGGGACCGCGCCGAGGTCACCATGATCGCGGTCACCAAGACGTACCCGGCCGGCGACGTGGTCGCGCTGGCCGGGCTCGGGGTGACCGACGTGGGGGAGAACCGCGACCAGGAGGCCGCCCCGAAGGCGGCCGAGGTGGCCGCCGCCGGGGTGGCCGTCCGCTGGCACTTCATCGGCCAGCTGCAACGCAACAAGGCCCGCTCGGTGGTCCGCTACGCCGACGTCGTGCACTCGGTGGACAGCGTCCGGCTGGCCCGGGCCCTGGACGCGGCCGCGTCCGCCGGCCGGGACCGGCCGCTGGACGCCCTGGTGCAGGTGAGCATCGACGGCGACCCGGCGCGCGGTGGCGCGCTGCCGGACTCGGCCGACCCGGACCGCGGCCTGGGTCCGGTGGCCGAGGCGCTGGCCGGGGCCGGCGGCCTGCGGCTGGCCGGGCTGATGGCGGTGGCGCCGCTGGGCTGGGAGCCGGAGCGGGCGTTCGCCCGGCTCGCCGAGGTGGCGGCGCGCTTCCGCGACCGGCACCCGGAGGCCACCGCGCTCTCCGCCGGAATGAGCGGCGACCTCGAACCGGCCATCAAATATGGCGCGACACATGTCCGCGTCGGCAGCGCGTTACTCGGAATGCGTCCCACGCTGCGGTAGCCTGACCGCGGTAGAAGCAAATTACATCTGTGTTGTTTCAGGAACGGCGTCCCGTTGTCGGGGACCACGGCGGGCGGCCGCGAATCGCCTGTCGGGGGATTGCCGCTCCGATCCGGTGGGCATGGATTGTCCATTCGTGATCAGGCGACACGGCACGGGGGTGCGTGCCGCACGGCGGACGGAAGGGCGCGGGATGGGTGCACTGCGCAAGGCGGGGGTCTGGCTCGGTCTCGTCGAGGAGGATGACGAGCGGGCCTACGACGACGGCTACGACAAGCCGGGCTACCGCGACTCGCGGTACCGGTCGAGCCGGTACTCCGAGGAGTTCGCCGACGACGACGAGGACGAGTCGGAGGAGCCGCCGGCGCCGCGCCCGCGGCTCGGCGAGCGGGGGCGGCTGAGCGAGCGCGGCGCGAGCCGGGCGCTGGAGGCCGACCGGGCCGACGACGAGCGTCCGGAGCGGGTCGAGCGGTCCAGCGTCCGCTCGATCACCCGGTCCGGCGCGGGGGAGACCTCGGGTGCGCTGACCTACCACACCCGGGACAACCTGGCCCTGGCTCCGCAGACCCAGGCCCGCGAGCGCGCGGTGGTGGCCGAGGAGGAGCAGCGCTACCAGATCACCACGCTGCACCCGACCACCTACCGGGAGGCGCGCACCATCGGCGAGCACTTCCGCGACGGCGTTCCGGTGATCATCAACCTCACCGAGATGGACGAGGCGGACGCCCGCCGGCTGGTGGACTTCGCCGCCGGGCTGGCGTTCGGGCTGCGCGGTACGATCGAGCGCGTGACCAACCGGGTGTTCCTGCTCTCACCGGCCAACGTCCAGGTCACCGCGGAGGACAAGGCCAAGATCGCTGAGGGCGGCTTTTTCAGCCTGAGCTAAGTCCGCCCGAGGAGAGGGACGTCGCCCGCCGTGTTGTCGATCGTGCTCCAAGTCCTGTACCTGCTGCTGTACCTCTTCCTGATTGTGCTGTTGGCCCGATTCGTCCTCAGCGCCGTCCTGCAGTACGGTCGCCGGTGGCAACCGGGACGCGGGGCATCGGCGGGACTGGAATCCGTGTGGAGCGTCACTGATCCGCCTCTCAAGGCGTTGAGGCGTGTGATCCCTCCACTGCGAATTGGTACCGTGAGCATCGACCTGGCCTCCCTTGTGCTCCTGGTTATCCTGTTCGTGCTGATGGAGTTCGTGTTGAAGCGGTTGATCATCGGATGAACGTCCGGTGGCCCAGCCCGCTACGCGGCCGCAACTGACCCGAGGAGTTTCGATGCCGCTGACCCCGGCCGACGTCCACAACGTCGCCTTCAAAAAGCCGCCGATCGGCAAGCGGGGGTATGACGAGGAGGAGGTCGACGCCTTCCTGGACGAGGTCGAGCGTGAGCTTGCCCGTCTGATCGAGGAGAACAACGAGCTGCGCGCCCAGGTGGAGCGCGGCGGCCGTGGTGGCGCCCCCGCCGGCCCCGGCGGCGACGCCCGTCTCGCGGCGGAGCTCAACGACGTCAAGGCCCAGCTCGACCGGGTGCAGCGCGACAAGGCGGCGGCCGAGCAGGCCGCCCGGGCCATGCAGGCCGAGCTGGAGCAGGTCCGGTCCGCCGGTGGCCCGGCCGGCGGTGGCGACGGCGAGCAGCAGGCGCTGCGGGTGCTGATGATGGCCCAGCGCACCGCCGACGACCACGTGTCGGACGCCCGCCGCGAGGCCGACCAGCTTCTCTCCGAGGCCCGGTCCAAGGCCGAGGAGGTCACCCGCGAGGCGCGCGCCAAGGCCGACGCCCTCGAGCGGGACGCCCGCCAGCGGCACCAGGAGGCCATGGGCGGCCTGGACGCCAAGCGCACCGCGCTGCAGAAGCACATCGAGGAGCTCAAGCAGTTCGAGCGCGAGTACCGCACCCGGCTCAAGGCGTACCTGGAGAGCCAGCTGCGGGACCTCGACGGCCGGGGCCAGGGCCTGGAGGCCGAGATGACCCGCGCCGAGGGCAGCCGTGCCGCCACCGGCAACGGGCTCGCCGCCACGAGCCTCGCCGGCTCGTACGGCGGCGGTCGCTCCGGCGCTCTCGAAGCCGGTCGCTGATCCACGGTCGGCGGCTGTCGCCCGACGGTCGCCGACCGCGCCACACCGACACGACGCGGCGGGGGTGAGCCGTGATAGTCGCAAGTCTGCTGCTCATCCTCGTCGCGGTCGTACTGCTGGTGCTCGGTCTCGCTGACGGCTCCAGCACCCTGTTGATCAGTTCCATCGCGGCCAGCCTGTTGGCCGCCGTCGCGTTGATCGCGGGCGCCCGCCAGGTGGCCGCCACCAAGGCGACGACGGGCCGACCCGGGCCGCGCGCGGGCCGGGGTTTCGCGGGTACGCCCCGCGGCACGACCCCGCCGGAGCCCTACGCCCCGGTGGAGCCGGAGATCCCCGTCCAGCACGTTCCCACGACGAGCGGCGCCGGTGGCGACGGGTGGCGGCAACCACCCGAGCCGCCGGTGACCGGCGACGCCGGCCCGTGGGAGCCGCAGGCCGAGAGCCCGTGGGACTCCGACGGCGTGGCCGCGCGCCGCGCACCGGACGCGGACCCGGCGTCGGAGACCGCGCCGACCGTCGGGCGGTCCCGCGACGTCGACGACGCCGGCCCGTGGGACTCGGTGAGTCCGGCGCCGGGTCGCCAGCGCGACGGGGCGGCCGGCGGCTGGGCGGCCGAACAGGCCGAGGCCGACGACGAACCGGAGGCCCAGGACGTGTCCCCCGCCGACGCCGCGTGGGTGGCCCGGCTCGACACCGAGGTGCGGGTGGTCGACGGCCGGCCCCGCTACCACCTCCGCTCCTGCCTCCACCTGCTGGGCCGGGACGACGAGCCGCTGCCGGTCTCCGAGGCGGTCTCGCTCGGCTTCACCCCGTGCGCGGACTGCGCGCCGGACACCGCCCTGCTCGCCGACACCCGACCCGGCTGAGTCGCGTCGATGCCCACCGGGGAGCCGCTCACCGTGGCGGTACGCGTCAAGCCCGGCGCCTCTCGCGCCCGCGTCGGCGGCCGCTTCGACGGCCCGCACGGCCCCGCGCTGGTGATCGCGGTGAACGCGCCGGCGGTGGACGGGCGAGCCACCGAGGCGGCCCGGAAGGCGCTCGCCGGCGCGCTCGGCGTACGACCGGCCGCGGTGTCGCTGCGCACCGGCGCGGCCAGCCGCGACAAGCTGTTCACCGTCGAGCGTCCCGCCCCCGGGTTGACCGACGTGCTCCGCCGGCTGCGCGACGGATCGCACGGGTGAGGGCGCTGCCGGTCGGTGGCCCGTGACGGCGGGGCTGGATCTCGCGCTGCTGCTCGGCGCCGCCGTTCTGCTGGTGGCGATCGGCGCGGTCCGCTTCTCCACCCGCCTCGGCGTACCGAGTCTGCTGGTCTACCTGGCGCTCGGGGTGGCGATCGGGGAGGCCGGCCTCGGCATCCGCTTCGACGACGCCGAGCTGACCCGGGTGCTGGGCTTCTGCGCGCTGATCGTGATCATCGCGGAGGGCGGGTTGACCGCCCGGTGGAGCACCCTGCGCCCGGTGCTCGGGCTGGCCGCCGCCCTGTCCACGGTCGGGGTGCTGGTCAGCATCCTGGTCGTCGGCCTGGTGGTGCACCTGCTGCTCGGCCTGGACTGGCGGCTCGCCCTGCTCTACGGCGCGGTGCTCTCCTCCACCGACGCGGCGGCGGTCTTCGCCACGCTGCGCCGGCTGCGCCTGCCGCCCCGGCTGGTGGCCACGCTGGAGGCCGAGTCCGGGATGAACGACGCCCCGGTGGTGATCCTGGTGGTGCTGCTCTCCCGCGCCGAGGGCGGTCACCCGTGGTGGTACGAGGTGTTCCTGGTCGGCTACGAGCTGGGGGTGGGGGCGGCGGTCGGGCTCGCCGCCGGGCTGGCCGGCCGCTTCGCGCTGCGCCGCGCGGCGCTGCCCTCGTCCGGGCTCTACCCGATCGCCGCGGTCGGCTTCACCGTGCTGGCGTACGCGGCCGGGGCGGTGCTGCACGCCTCCGGCTTCCTCGCCGTCTACGTGGCCGGGGTGCTGCTCGGCAACGCCCGGCTGCCGCACCGGCAGGCCATCCTGGGCTTCGCCGACGGGCTGGCCTGGCTGGCCCAGATCGGGCTGTTCGTGCTGCTCGGGCTGCTGGCCACGCCCAGCCGGCTGGACGCGGCGGTGCTGCCGGCGGTGGTCGCCGGCCTGGCCCTGCTGCTGCTGGCCCGGCCGCTGTCGGTGCTGGTGGCCGCGCTGCCGTTCCGGGTCAACCTGCGCGAGCAGGCGTTCCTGTCCTGGGCCGGGCTGCGCGGGGCGGTGCCGATCGTGCTGGCCACCATCCCGCTCTCCGAGCGGGTGCCCGGGGCGGACCGGCTCTTCGACGCGGTCTTCGTGCTGGTGGTGATCTTCACGCTGTTGCAGGCGGGCACGCTGGCGCCGGCGGCCCGCCGGTTGCGGGTGACCGCGCCCGCCGAGCTGGCCGAGATCCACGTGGAGACGGCGCCGCTGGAGCGGATGCGGGCGGACCTGCTCCAGTTGGAGGTGCCGCCCGGTTCCCGGCTGGCCGGGGTGCACGTGGACGAGCTGCGCTTGCCGGTGGGTGCCTCGGTGACCCTGGTGCTGCGCGACGGGGCGGGTTTCGTGCCCGGCCCGGACACCCGGCTCAAGGCGGGCGACAGCGTGTTGATCGTGGCGACCGCCGGGGTGCGGGACGAGGTCGAGCGGCGGCTGCGGGCGGTCAGTCGGCGGGGTCGACTGGCCAGGTGGTTTGGCGAGTACGGCGAGGATCGGGATGGCTGATCTGCTAGCGTTCCCTTTGCCCCAAATAGGGCTTACTAGGGGCTGAATAGCGGCACGACGGTGCGCCACGTTGTCGGACGCCTGTACGTTCCGTATTCTTGCCAACCTCCGGAGTGCGCGGCCCTCATTGCCGTGCGCCCGTTTTGTTACGTGGGGGCGCCAGGCCGGTGACCCCTGTCCGGACACCGCCGACCGCCGCGCTACGCGGCTGAGGGAGCTGACGATGGCGAAGCCAGCCGACACCAGGACCGCCGGCCGCAAGCCTGCGGTGAAGGCCACCCGCAGCGCGGCGGAGACCGAGAAGATCCGGGCGGCCCTGGCGGCCCGACGGGACGAGCTGCGAGCCGAGTACGATCAGACGCTGAGCGAGATCACCGAGCTGCAGCGCGACCGGCTGACCGACTCGGCCGGGGACGACCAGGCCGACACCGGCACCAAGACGTTCGAGCGCGAGCAGGAGATCTCCCTCGCCAACAGCATCCGGGAACGGATCACGCAGGTCGAGCGGGCCCTGGAGCGCCTCGACGAGGGTGGCTACGGGTGGTGCGAGCGGTGCGGGAACCCGATCCCGGTCGAGCGGCTCGCCGCCTTCCCGTCGGCGACCCTCTGCGTGACCTGCAAGCAGCTGGAGGAGCGGCGTTGACGTCCGCTCCCCGGTGACGAACGCGAGACGGTGAACCGCTCACCGTCGGACAGTCGATGGGGAGTCGATGACCACAGCACCGACCGCCGGATCCGGCACCGCTGAGCCGGGCGACGGTACGCCTCGCCGCAAGGCGGTCGTGGTCCTGGTCAGCATCGCCCTCGCGGCCCTGCTGGCCGACCTGTTCACCAAACACCTCGCGCTGGTGACGCTCGACGACCGGGGGCCGGTACGCCTGCTCGGCGGCGCCGTCTACCTGACCCTGACCCGCAACAGCGGGGCGGCCTGGAGCATCGGCGCCGACCACACCTGGATCTTCCCGCTCATCACCATCGGCGTGGTCGGCTGGATCGTCTGGATGGCGGTTCGGCTGCGCTCCCTGCCCTGGGCGGTCTCGCTCGGCCTGGTGCTGGGCGGTGCGCTGGGCAACCTCACCGACCGGATCTTCCGCGCCCCCGGCCACTTCGTCGGGCACGTGGTGGACATGGTCAGCCTCTTCGACCCGTACGGGCAGGTCTGGCCGGTGTTCAACCTGGCCGACAGCGCGCTGGTCTCCGGGGTGCTCCTCGCCGTGCTGCTCGAACTGACCGGCCGCCAGCGCGACGGCAGCCGGGCCGGTACGGCACGCGCCGCCGAGAACGCCGCGGTCGGCGACCGGGACGTCACCGGCGCTCAGCCCCGGGAGCGGGCGTGACCTCGGCGTTCGCCGCCGGTGGCGGTGACCAGCGGTCCCTGCCCGTCCCGGACGGGCTCGACGGCATGCGCCTGGACCAGGCGGTGTCCCGGCTCTTCGGGCTCTCCCGCACCGTCGCGGCGGCCCTGGTCGACGCCGGTGACGCGCTGGTCGACGGGGCCGCGCGGCCCAACTCGCACAAGGTGAAGGCCGGCTCCTGGCTGGAGGTGACCCTGCCCGCCCCGGTCGCGCCGCCGACGGTGGTGCCGCAGGCGGTGCCGGGCCTCACCGTGGTGTACGCCGACGACGACATCGTGGTGGTGGACAAGCCGGTCGGCGTGGCCGCCCACCCCAGCCCCGGCTGGACCGGCCCGACCGTGATCGGCGGCCTCGCCGCCATCGGGCACCGGATCTCGACCAGCGGCGCCGCCGAGCGGCAGGGCGTGGTGCACCGGCTCGACGTCGGCACCACCGGCATCATGGTGGTGGCCAAGAGCGAGCAGGCGTACACCGCGTTGAAGCGGGCGTTCAAGTACCGCGAGGTGGAGAAGCGCTACCACGCCGTGGTGCAGGGGCACCCCGATCCGCTGCGCGGCACCATCGACGCCCCGATCGACCGGCACCCGCACCACGACTACCGCTGGGCGGTGGTTTCCGGCGGCAAGCCGAGCATCACCCACTACGACACCATCGAGGCGTTCCCGGCGGCGAGCCTGCTCGACGTGCGCCTGGAGACCGGCCGCACGCACCAGATCCGGGTGCACTTCTCGACGCTGCGGCACCCCTGCGTGGGCGACATCACCTACGGCGCCGACCCCACCCTCTCCGCGCGGCTCGGGTTGGGCCGGCAGTGGCTGCACGCCCGCTCGCTGAGCTTCCTGCACCCGCGTACCGGCGACGAGGTGACCTTCGTCAGCGAGTACCCGGACGATCTGGACCGGGCGCTGGCGATCCTGCGCGACTGACCGCACCCGATCGAACCGCACCCGATCCGAGCCGACAGGGGGCCCGCGCCGGTGAGCGCCGCCGTACCGCCACCGGCCGACCGGCCGACCCCGCCGGTGGGCCGGCCCCGCCGTGCCCGGCCGCGGTGGCTCACCTCGGCCGCGCTCGCCGCGGTGGGGGCGGTGCTGCTCACCGCCGGCTGGGCGGGGCGCCGGGAGGAGCCGGTCGGCGACCGCACGGTCGGCGAGGTCACCCGGGTCGGGGTGCGGCCGGGGGACCGGATTCCCGAGTACGTACGCGCCGCCGCGGCCGAACTGGCCGCGTTGCCGCCCTCCGCATCATCGTCCGGGACGTACGCGCTGGTCTCGTTCACCGGCTACCTCGCGCCGGCGCAGTTGCCCGGCGTGCTCGCCGACGCGCCGGTCTCCGAGGTGGTGACGCGGGTGCCGCTGCCCGACCGGCAGACCGAGGTGGTCCGCCTGGCGGCGCAGCTGCTGCCGCAGGACGTGGTCGCCGGGATGGCGGCGGTGGCCGAGCGCAAGGACCGGGAAGCCGCCGACCAGCGCGCCCGCGCCGCCGGCACCGCCGAGGGCGAGCTGCGCCGGGTGTACGCCACCGGCGCGGAGGTCGCCGCGCGGGAGGCGCGGGCGTACCGGGCGGGGTGCGGGTGCGTCTACGCGGCGGTGGTGCGCGCCGACCCGGCCGTGCTGCGAAAGCTGGCCGGCCGGGCCGGGGTGCGGGCGGTGGACCCGGCCCCGGAGCTGCGCCGGCTGGACCGGGCGGTGGTCCTTCCACCGCTGCCGGAACAGGCCGACGTGGCGCGACCGCCGGTCGACACCGCGCTGGAGCCCTCGTCGGTGGGCGTTTCGTCGGAACAGGCACGGGACGTGATCGATCCCTCACCCGGCGGATCGGCCGGCTCGCGGGCACCCACACCGCCTCCGACCTCGGCGGACACCGGCGGCGGGGGTGAACCGGCGCCGGGCCGGTGAGGATTGCCCATGGGGATGTGCGGCGACAGGTGTGGTCCGAATAGGGTTTCGTTCGTAGCCTGTCAGGCGGAGATCGATGGGCGGGGAGGGCGAGCCTTGGACGGCACCGAGACCGGCTGGGGCCGGTCGGCCGAACCGGCACCGCGATGGCGGGCCTTGCTCGACCGCGCCCGGCTCGGGGGTCGCGCCGGCGAGCCCGCGGAGGTCGACCACCGCCCCGAGGAGCCGCCACCGGCGCGTGAGGCGCTGCCCCGGCGCGGCCCCGGCACCGGCTGGTCCGGGCGGGCCTCCGCCGCCGTGCCGCCCGTCGAGCCCGGGTACGGCGCCGACCCCGGCTACCGGGCCGAGGCGACCTACCGGGTCGACCCGGCGTACCGGGTGGAGCCGTCGTACCAGCCCGAGCCGTCGTACCAGCGCGAGCCGGCCTACCGGAGGGAGCCGGGGTACCCGCCGGAGCCGGCCTACCGGGCCGAGCCCGGTTACCCGCCCGAGCCGACGGCGGAGTCCCGCTACGCGTTGCTGGACAACGGCTACCGGCACGAGCCGCCGCCACCGGTCGAGTCGCGGTACGCCCCGCTGCTCGACGAGGGCTACCGACCCGGTTACCCCCCGGCCGAGCCGGCGTACCCGCCGCAGCCGTCGTACCGGCCCGAGCCGACCTATCCGCCGGAGCCGGCCGGGCCCGCCGAGCCGGCGTACCCGCCGGCGGTGACCGCCGACCGGGGCTACGCGCCGGCGCGGATCGAGCCGGCCCGGATCGAGTGGCGTCCGCAGGCCCCGCAGGACGAGCAGGAGCGTTCCGCCGGCGTGTTGCGCCGCGACCTCGGCACGCCCCGGGTGCTCGCCTTCGCCAACCCCAAGGGCGGGGTGCACAAGACCACCGCCACCGTGCTCGCCGCGGCCACCGTCGGCAGCGTCCGGGGCCGGGGCGTGCTGGCCTGGGACGACAACGAGCTGCGCGGCACCCTCGGGCTGCGCGCCGGCAGCGCCCGGCACGCCCGGACGATCCGGCACCTGATCAGCGACCTGGCGCACATCGAGATCCGCGAGGGCGCCGAGCTGCTGGAGTCCCTCGACGACTACCTGCGGCACGCCTCCGACGGCTCGTACGACGTGCTGGCCGGCGAGGAGAGCCCCCGGTTCGCCCAGCGGCTGGACCAGTTCACCGTCAAGCGGGTGCTGGAGCTGCTGCGCCGTACCCACGACGTGGTCTGCGTGGACACCGGCAACAACGTGGAGAGCGCCAACTGGCGCACCGTCATGCACGCCGCCGACCAGCTGGTGGTGACCACCGTGCCGCGCGAGGACGCCGCGTTCAGCGCGGACTGGATGCTGGACCTGCTGCACGAGGAGGGGATGGGGGAGCTGGCCGACAACGCGGTCACCCTGATCTCCTGCCCGACGCCCGGCCGCTCCCCGCTCCAGGACGACCTGGAACGGCACTTCGCCACCCGTACCCGGGCCGTCGCCGTGGTGCCGTACGACCCGGCGCTGGAGACCGGCTCCTCGATCGAGTACCACCAGCTCCAGCCGGAGACCCGGCAGGCGTGGCTGCGCGCCGCCGCGGTGATGCTGGAGCCGTTCGCCCGCTGAGAGGTTGTCGGGACACCTCTCACCAGCTGCGGCGGGCCCAGCCGGCCGCGTTGGAGATCGGTCCGGATACCGGTGTTGTATCCGGACCGATCTCCGCCTTGCCGGATCGCCGACTGGACTCCGCCTCGCTCGCCCCGGGGTGTCCCGACAACCTCTGGGGGCCGTCCGGCCACCGGCGCCCCGCGTCGCCGCCCCGCCTGAGAGGATCATCGAGTGAGCCCGGACACCCCCGATCCGCACCGGTCCGACGACCGTCCCGACGAGCCGGACCGTGCCGCCACGCCCGCCGGCCCCGCCCCGCCGGCCCGCTCGGTGAATGACGGCTGGACGCCGCTCTCCGGCGCGCCCGAGGCCGGATCGCCGCCCGCCGGGCCGGGCCCCGTCGAGTCGGCCACGCCGGACGCTGGCCACTGGCCGCAGCCGGGCGGACCGGGACCGGCCGCGTCGTGGCCCCCGGCGTACGCCGGTCTTCCGGAGCAGCCGGCCGACCGGCCCCGCCGGCCCCTCGCGGCGACCGTCGCCACCGTGCTCGGACTGACCGTCCTGGGCGTGCCGCTCGGGCTGCTCTGGGCCGCCGTGGCCCCGGACACCCCGGTGCTGAAGACCGCCGAGGGCGCCATCTACGCCCAGCCGCAGCCGGAGCAGCCGATCGCCGCCGACGGCTGGTTCAGCCTGCTCGGGCTCGGCTTCGGGCTGCTCGCCGCGGTCGGGCTCTGGGTCGTGCTGCGCCGCCGCCGGGGCCCCGCCGTGCTGGCCGGGGCAGCGCTCGGCGCGCTCGGCGCCGCGCTGGTCGCCTGGCAGGTCGGCCGCCGGGTCGGGCTCTCCGGCTACCAGCGGCTGCTGGCGAACGCCCCGGACGGCACCGCCTTCACCAAGCCGGCCGACCTGCGCGCCGGCGGGATCGAGTGGCTGTTCGGGTTCCTGCCGGTGCCCTTCGGGGACCTGCTGCTCCCGGCATTCGCCGCGGCCGTGACGTACACCCTGCTGGCCGGCTGGTCGCGCTGGCCGTCGCTGCGCCCGGAGCCGGAGCCCGGCGGCCTCAGTTGGGCGCCGGGGGCGATGCCAGCTCCGACAGCGGCACCGGAACCGCCCGCACCTGGCGCAGCAGAGCCGCCTCGCGGTTGAGCAGCCGCAGCTCGGCGCGGAGCCGGGTGGCGGTGTCGTCGATGGCGAGCAGTCGCTGGCGGTCCGCCACGGTGAGCGCGGCCGTCGCGGCGACCAGGTGGGACAGCACGGTCGGGTCCTCCGGCAGCTGCTCGGAGATCTCCTCCGGATCGGGCCGGATCAGCCCCAGGTACTGCCGGAAGACCGCGATCACCCGGGCCGCGAGCAGTTCGGCGATCTCGTCGGTGCCGCCCGGCTCGGGCAGCCACTCGACCTGCGCGGTCAGGTACGGCGCGGAGGAGCGGTCCACGTCGGCGATCCGGAACCGCCGCCGGCCCACCGTGACGATGTCGAAGCCGCCGTCGTCGAGCTCGGTGACCTGCCGCAGCTCGGCGGTGCACCCCACCTCGTGCAGCGTCACGTCACCGCCGCCGGGGGTCGACCGGCCGGGTGCCGGGGCGACCTCCCAGCCGGCCTGGATCGCCACCACGCCGAACTCGCGGGGCGCCCCCTCGGGCAGCCCCATCAGGTGGCGCACCAGCGCGCGGTAGCGCTCCTCGAATATGTGCAGCGGCAGCACGAGTCCGGGAAAGAGCACCGTTGCGAGCGGGAACACCGGCAGCCGCGCAGTCACGCGTCGAGCCTAGCCGGACCGGCCGCCCGCGGCGTGGCTCGGCTCACGCCTCCCGCGGTACGGGCGGCGCGGAAAGATCCCGACGAAGCCGCCTAGACTCGCAAGGGTGTTGAATCGGATCGACCTGCGCGGCGGGGTCCGTGACCCGCGCCGCCTGCTGCCCCGTGCCCAGCTCGACGTCTCCGTGGCCGTCGAGCGGATCCGCCCGCTCGTGGAGGCGGTCCGGGAGCATGGGTACCCGGCGATCCGGGAGGCCAGCGAGCGGTTCGACGGGGTCTCCCCGGCGGTGCTGCGGGTGCCGGCCGAGGCGATCGCCGAGGCCGAGGGGACGCTCGACCCCCAGGTGCGCGCCGCGCTGCTGGAGTCGATCGCCCGGGCCCGCAAGGTGCACGCCGACCAGCGGCGCACCGACCACACCACCCAGGTCGTCCCCGGCGGCACGGTGACCGAGCGCTGGGTGCCGGTCGACCGGGTGGGCCTCTACGTCCCCGGCGGGCTGGCGATGTACCCGTCGACCGTGGTGATGAACGTGGTCCCCGCCCAGGCCGCCGGGGTGCGCTCGCTGGTGGTGGTCAGCCCGCCGCAGCAGGACAACGGCGGCCTGCCCGACGCGCGGGTGCTGGCGGCCTGCGCGCTGCTCGGCGTCGACGAGGTGTACGCCGTCGGCGGCGCCCAGGCGGTGGCGATGCTGGCCTACGGCGCGGCGGTCGACGCCGAGGGCAGCGCGCACTGCCACCCGGTCGACATGATCACCGGTCCGGGCAACATCTGGGTCACCGCCGCCAAGCGGCTGCTGCGCGGCGTGGTCGGCATCGACGCCGAGGCCGGCCCGACCGAGATCGCCATCCTGGCCGACGACACCGCCGACCCCGCGCACGTCGCCGCCGACCTGATCAGCCAGGCCGAGCACGACCCCCTCGCCGCCAGCGTGCTGGTCACCCCGTCGGTCGAGCTGGCCGAGGCGGTCGAGCGGGAGCTGGCCCGGCAGGTGCCGGCCACCAAGCACGCCGAGCGGGTCAGCACCGCGCTCACCGGCGAGCAGAGCGGCGTGGTCCTGGTGGACGACCTCGACGCCGGGCTGCGGGTGGTCGACGCGTACGCGGCCGAGCACCTGGAGATCCAGACCGTGGACGCCCGGGCGTGGGCGATGCGGGTCCGCAACGCCGGGGCGATCTTCGTCGGCGCCTGGGCGCCGGTGTCGCTCGGCGACTACTGCGCCGGCTCCAACCACGTGCTGCCCACCGGCGGCTGCGCCCGGCACTCCTCGGGGCTGTCGGTGCAGTCCTTCCTGCGCGGCATCCACCTGGTGGAGTACACCGAGGACGCGCTGCGCGAGGTGGCCCCGCACGTGGTGACGCTGGCCAACGTGGAGGACCTGCCGGCACACGGCCAGGCCGTCGCGGCCCGCTTCCCCGGGGGGCCGGCGTGACGACCCTGGACGACCTGCCGCTCCGGGACGACCTGCGGGGCCTGCGGCCGTACGGGGCGCCGCAGCTCGACGTGGCGGTCCGGCTGAACACCAACGAGAACTCGTACCCGGTGCCCGAGCCGGTGGTCGAGGCGATCGGCAAGGCCCTCGCGGCGGAGCTGCGCGACCTGAACCGGTACCCGGACCGGGACGCGGTGGCGCTCCGCGCCGACCTGGCGGCGTACCTCGGCCACGGGCTCAGCGTCGAGCAGGTCTGGGCGGCCAACGGATCCAACGAGATCCAGCAGCAGCTGCTCCAGGCGTTCGGCGGCCCGGGGCGCATCGCGCTCGGCTTCACCCCGGCGTACTCGATGCACCCGCTGCTGGCGCTGGGCACCGGCACCGGCTGGGTGCCGGGGGTCCGGGGCGTCGACTTCGGGCTGAGCGTCGACGACGCGGTGGCCCAGGTGCGCGAGCACCGGCCGGACGTGGTCTTCCTCTGCTCGCCGAACAACCCCACCGGCACCGCGCTGGACCCGGAGGTGGTCGCGGCGGTGCTCGACGCCGCCCCCGGCATGGTGGTGGTCGACGAGGCGTACGCCGAGTTCGCCCGCCCCGGCACGGTCAGCGCGCTGGCCGTGCTGCCCGGCCACCCGCGGCTGGTGGTCACCCGGACGATGAGCAAGGCGTTCGGCTTCGCCGGTGGCCGGCTGGGCTACCTGGCCGCCGACCCGGCGGTGGTGGCCGCCGTGCAGTTGGTCCGGCTGCCGTACCACCTCTCGGCGCTCACCCAGGCCGCCGCCCGGGCGGCGCTGGCGCACCGCGACGCCCTGCTCGGCACCGTCGACGCGATCAAGGCCCAGCGCGACCGGATCGTCGCCGAGCTGCGCGCCCGCGGCCACCGGGTCGCCGACAGCGACGCCAACTTCGTGCTCTTCGAGGTGGCCGGCGACCAGGCGGTCGCCTGGCGCACCCTGCTCGACGCGGGCGTGCTGGTCCGCGACGTCGGCCTGCCCGGCTGGCTGCGGGTCACCGCCGGCACCCCGGCCGAGACCGACGCCTTCCTCACCGCTATGGAGAAGCTGACATGAGTCGCACCGCCCGGGTGGAGCGGATCACCAAGGAGACCAAGGTGCTGGTCGAGATCGACCTCGACGGCACCGGCCAGGCCGAGATCAGCACCGGCGTCGGCTTCTACGACCACATGCTGCACCAGATCGCCCGGCACGGCGGCTTCGACCTCACCGTGCGCACCGTCGGCGACCTGGAGATCGACGCCCACCACACGATGGAGGACACCGCGCTGGCCCTGGGCGCCGCCTTCGACCAGGCGCTGGGGGACAAGGCCGGCATCCGGCGGTACGGCTCGGCCACCGTACCGATGGACGAGGTCCTCGTCCGGGCCGCCGTCGACCTCTCCGGCCGCCCGTACGTGCTGCACGACGAGCCGGCGCTCGCGCCGTACATCGGTCCGGTCTACCCCACCAGCATGACCCGGCACATCTGGGAGTCCTTCGGCCAGTCGGCCCGGATCACCCTGCACGTGGACGTGCTGCGGGCGGCCCGCCCCGGCGGCCACCCGGACGCCCACCACGTGGTGGAGGCCCAGTTCAAGGCGGTCTCCCGGGCGCTGCGCGAGGCCACCGCGATCGACCCGCGCTCGGCCGGCGTGGTGCCCAGCACGAAGGGTGCGCTCTGATGGGGCCGGTGCTGCCGACGCTGCTGCTGATCCTGGCCGGTGTGCTGGTCGGCGGGACGTGGTCCTTGCACAAGCAGGGCGCGCCGCGCGGCGCGGTGGTCATCATGGCGCTGCTGGCCACGCTCGCCACCATCGGCGGGGTGCTCTGGCTGCTTCCCGGGGAGGGCTGATGACGCGGATCGTGGTGCTGGACTACGGCTCGGGCAACCTGCGCTCGGCCGAGCGCGCGCTGGAGCGCGCCGGCGCCGACGTGACCGTCACCGACGACCTGGCCGCCGCCGCCGCGGCGGACGGCCTGGTGGTGCCGGGCGTCGGCGCCTTCGCCGCCTGCATGGCCGGGATCGAGGCGCTCGGCGCCGGCCCGGTGATCGCCGAGCGGGTCGCCGCCGGCCGGCCGGTGCTGGGCATCTGCGTCGGCATGCAGGTCCTCTTCGAGCACGGCGACGAGCACGGCGTGGTCACCAAGGGGCTCGGGCTGCTGCCCGGCGGGGTGACGAAACTGCCCGCCGACCGGCTGCCGCACATGGGCTGGAACACGGTCGACGCGCCGGCCGGCTCGGTGCTCTTCGCCGGGCTGCCCGCCGACAGCCGGTTCTACTTCGTCCACTCGTACGGGGTGAACGACGTCGCCGGGCTGGCCGCCGCCGGGGCCACGGTCACCACCGCCCACCACGGCACCGACTTCGTCGCCGCGGTGGAGCGGGGCGCGCTGTCGGCCGCCCAGTTCCACCCGGAGAAGTCGGCCGACACCGGTGCCGCCCTCCTGCGCAACTGGCTGGCCACGGTTGGCTGAGGTGGCGGAGCCGGCCGGCCCGGCGCGGGGCACGGCGGCCGCCCGGGCACCGCGGGGCACGGCGTGAGCAAGGAGCGGGCCCGCCGCCGTGCCGTCCGGGAGGCCGAGGCCGCCCGGGAACGCGTCGTGCGCCAGCGCCGGCTGGCCCGCCGGCAGCGCACCCGCACGCTGGTCCGCCGGCTGACGCCGCAGTGGCGGCGGGGCCGCACCGGCCGGGTGGGCCGCCGCAGCCGGGGGGAGCGGGCCGCGATCATCGGCCTGAGCCTGGCCGCGCTGTTCGGGATCTGGACGTTCGTCGACGATCTGGCGTTGCGCCTGGTGCTGGTCGTCCTGCTGCTGCTGGTCCTGCCGGCGATCGTCGTGATCGCGCTGGACCGTCGGATCTGATGCGAGGAGAGAGAAGTTGAGCCTCACCCTGTTGCCCGCCGTGGACGTCGCCGACGGCCAGGCCGTCCGGCTCGTGCAGGGCGCCGCCGGCAGCGAGACCGCGTACGGCGACCCGCTGGAGGCCGCGCTGGCCTGGCAGGCCGACGGCGCCGAGTGGATCCACCTGGTCGACCTGGACGCGGCGTTCGGTCGGGGCTCCAACGCGCACCTGCTCGCCGAGGTGGTGCGGCAGCTCGACGTGAAGGTGGAGCTCTCCGGCGGCATCCGGGACGACGAGTCGCTGGCGGCGGCGCTCGGCACCGGGGCGGCCCGGGTGAACATCGGCACCGCCGCGCTGGAGGATCCGCAGTGGTGCGACCGGGTCTGCGGCGAGTACGGCGACCGCGTCGCGATCGGGCTGGACGTGCGCGGTCGTACCCTCTCCGCCCGGGGCTGGACCCGCGACGGCGGTGACCTGTGGGAGGTGCTGGAGCGGCTGGACAAGGCGGGCGCCGCCCGGTACGTGGTGACCGACATCACCAAGGACGGCACCATGCGCGGGCCGAACCTGGACCTGCTGCGCGAGGTCTGCGCGCGCACCGACGCCCCGGTGATCGCCTCCGGTGGCGTGTCCACCCTGGACGACCTGCGGGCGCTGGCCACCCTGGAGCCGATCGGGGTGGAGGGCGTGATCGCCGGCAAGGCGCTCTACGCCGGCGCGTTCACCGTGGCCCAGGCGCTGGAAACGCTGGCCGCCGCGTGACCGTCACCCGGTTGGGCTCGGGCGGCCCGTGGGAGGCCGTCTACGGCTACGCCCGGGTGGTCCGGGCGGGCGACCTGGCCTGGACGGCGGGCTGCACGTCGACCGTGGACGGTCGGGTGACCCACGTCGGCGACGCCGCGGCGCAGACCGCGCAGGCGCTGCGGATCGGGCTGGACGCGCTCGCCGAGGTGGGCGCCGAGCCGGGCGACGTGGTCCGGACCCGGATGTACGTGACCGACCGGAGCTACGCCGACGAGGTGGGCCGGGCGCACAACGCGGTGTTCGGGGCCGTCCGTCCGGCGGCGACGATGGTGGTGGTGGCCGGCCTGCTCGACCCCGACCAGTTGGTCGAGGTCGAGCTGGAGGCCTGGCTCGGCGACCGCTGAGCTCGGCCGCCCCGCCCGGGCGACCGGGTGGGCGTGGCCACACCGCGGCCGGATCGGTTGTGCACAACTCAATCGTGGGCTACGGTTTGCCGGTGACCGATGATCTGGTGCTACGTCGACAGGTGTGCTTCGCGCTCTACGCCGCGTCGCGCGCCCTCACCGACGTCTACCGGCCCATCCTCGACGAGGTCGGCCTGACCTACCCGCAGTACCTGGTGCTGCTGGTGCTCTGGGAGCGCGAGGACGCCCCCACGGTCTCCGAGCTCGGCGCCGCGCTGCGGCTGGACTCCGGCACGCTCTCCCCGCTGCTCAAGCGGTTGGAGGCGGCGGGCCTGGTGATCCGGTCCCGGTCGGCGCGCGACGAGCGACGGGTGGAGGTGGGGCTCACCGCCGACGGTCGGGCCCTGCGGCAGCGGATGGACGAGGTGCCGCTGCGGGTCGCCCGCGCCACCGGCCTCACCCAGGCCGAGCTGATCGCCCTGCGCGACACCCTCACCCGGGTCACCGAGACGATCCACCGACAGAAGGAGCAGTGACCATGCAGGTGCTCTACACCGCGTCCGCCCTCGCCAGCGGCGACGGCCGCGACGGCCACGTCCGCACCTCCGACGGCACCGTCGAGCTGGACCTGGCGGTCCCGAAGGAGATGGGCGGCGCCGGTGGCGCGGCCAACCCCGAGCAGCTCTTCGCCGCCGGCTACGCGGCCTGCTTCCACTCGGCGCTGCGCCTGGTCGCCCGCAAGGCCAAGGCCGACGTCGCCGGCTCGGTGGTCGAGGCCGAGGTCGGCATCGGCCCGAACGGCAGCGGCGGCTTCGGGCTGACCGTCGCCCTCCTGGTCGACCTGCCCGCCGTCGAGCGCGCCGCCGCCGAGCAGCTGGTCGCACAGGCCCACCAGGTCTGCCCGTACTCGAACGCGACCCGCGGCAACATCGAGGTCGCCCTCACCGTCCGCGAGGCCGCCGCGGCCTGAGCGCCGCCCGGCCCTGACCCCCGCGTACGAGAGGACGACACCGTGAGCACCAACCGCGAGATCCACCTGGCCTCCCGCCCCCAGGGCTGGCCGACCGCCGACAACTTCCGCCTCGTCGAGACCGAGGTGCCGAGGCCCGGCCCGGGCCAGATCGTGGTCCGCAACCAGTTCATGTCGGTCGACCCGTACATGCGGGGCCGGATGAACGACGTGAAGTCGTACGTTCCGCCGTTCCAGCTCGGGGCGCCGCTCGACGGCGGCGCGGTCGGCGAGGTGGTGGCCAGCGAGGCCGACGGCGTGAAGGTCGGCGCCACCGTGCTGCACGGCCTCGGCTGGCGGGAGTACGCGCTGCTCGACGCCAAGGCCGCCCGCCCGGTCGATCCGACGATCGCGCCGGTGAGCGCGTACCTGAGCGTGCTCGGCATGACCGGTCTGACCGCGTACGCCGGGCTGCTCGACGTGGCCGGCATGAAGCCGGGGGAGAGCGTCTTCGTCTCCGCCGCCGCCGGCTCGGTCGGCAGCCTGGTCGGCCAGATCGCCAAGCTCAAGGGCGCCGGGCACGTGGTCGGCAGCGCCGGCTCGGCGGCCAAGGTCGAGCGGCTCAAGGCGCTCGGCTTCGACGCCGCCTTCGACTACCACGACGGCCCGGTACGCGACTCGCTGAAGGCGGCCGCCCCCGACGGCATCGACGTCTACTTCGACAACGTCGGCGGCGACCACCTGGAGGCGGCGATCTCGGCGATGAAGCTGCACGGCCGGGCCGCCATCTGCGGCATGATCGCGCAGTACAACGACACCGAGCCGCCGGCCGCCCCGCGCAACCTGGCGATGGTCATCGGCAAGCGGCTCACCCTGCGCGGCTTCCTCGTCAATGACCATGGCAACCTGCGCGAGCAGTTCGTGCGGGACGTCTCCGGCTGGCTGGGCGACGGCAGCCTCTCGTACGACGAGACGGTCGTCGACGGCATCGAGAACGCCCCCGAGGCGTTCCTCGGCCTGCTGCGCGGCGAGAACCTGGGCAAGATGCTCGTCCGGGTGTGAGTCCCGATCCGGCGCGCGGCGGTGGCCGGCCTCACAGGTCGGTCGCCGCCGCGGGCCGGTTGGATAGGCTCGCCACATGACGGTGGCGGTACGGGTGATCCCGTGTCTGGACGTGGACGCCGGGCGGGTGGTCAAGGGGGTCAACTTCCTCGACCTGCGCGACGCCGGCGACCCGGTGGAGCTGGCCGCGGCGTACGACCGGGCCGGCGCGGACGAGTTGACCTTCCTCGACGTCACCGCCTCCGCCAGCGACCGGGGGACCATGCTCGACGTGGTCCGGCGCACCGCGGAGTCGGTCTTCATCCCGCTGACCGTGGGCGGCGGCGTACGGCAGGTCGCCGACGTCGACACGCTGCTGCGGGCCGGCGCGGACAAGGTCGGGGTGAACACCGCCGCGATCGCCCGCCCGGAGCTGATCGCCGAGATCGCCGACCGGTTCGGCCGGCAGGTGCTGGTGCTCTCGCTGGACGTGCGCCGGGCACCGGCGGGCACCACGCCCAGCGGGTTCGAGGTGACCACCCACGGCGGCCGCCGGGGCACCGGCCTGGACGCGGTCGAGTGGGCGCGGCGCGGCGCCGAGCTGGGGGCGGGGGAGATCCTGCTCAACTCGATGGACGCCGACGGCACCAAGGCCGGCTTCGACCTGGCGCTGATCCAGGCGGTCCGCGCGGTGGTGGACGTGCCGGTGGTGGCCAGCGGCGGCGCCGGCGAGGTGGCGCACTTCCCGCCGGCCATCGGCGCGGGCGCCGACGCGGTGCTCGCGGCGAGCGTCTTCCACTTCGGCGAGCTGACCGTCGGCGAGGTCAAGGACGCGCTGAAGGCCGCGGGTCACCCGGTGCGCTGAGCCGCAGCCCGGCGAGGCGCGGCATCACCTCGCGCCCGCGTCTGCCGCCCTGCCCCGCGCGCCCACGTCTGCCGCCCTGCCCCGCGCAACCGCGTCTGCCGCCCTGCCCCGCGCACCGACGGCGATGCGGCCGTCGATCGAGTGCCGACGGGTGTGACGCGCGGACCGTTGGCAACGGCAGGTGTGACCGCGGACCCATTGCGCAGCCGTGGACCGCTCGCGCCGGCGGGGTCGGCGTCGGCCAGGGCGCCTTGATCCTGGGCCCCCCGGGCGTGTCAAGGTCAAGAGACAAGGTCGGTGTGAGCGTGATACCTCTCAGGTATCAATATGACTCTGAGGTATCACGCTGACCAGCGTGGTGCCTTCCGCCGGCTCGCCTGCGCGGCCTCCGGTAGGCGGTCGTGGCCTTCGCGTCGCCAACCGGCCAGCCTGCCTGCGCCGCTGGCCCCACCGTCCGCACCGGCCTCGCTCCGCCTAACCGGCCAGCCCGCCGTCGCCTCCGCGCCGCCGTCGCCGCCAACGCCTCCGCGGCTCAGCGGCCGGTCCGCCCCTCCGGCGAGCGGCGCGGGGCCGGGATCGACCGGACGATGTACTCCTGGACGGCGGCGGCGTGGTCCTCCTCGGGCAGGTGCCACTCGGCGCTACCGGGAATGTGCCGCCGGACCAGAACCCCCTGCACGGTGTCCACCGTGGTCCCCACGCCCGCGCTCGGCCGGGTACGCCAGAGCCGCTCGCCGTCGGGGGTGATCCGGAACCAGCCGTCGGAGACGCTGACCAGGCCGGCGCCGGCCAGCCGGCGGACCGCCGCCTCGACGTCCTCCCGCTCCGGGATCGCCTGGTTGAGGTGCTCCGCGGTGGAGAGGACGTCGGTCAGCCGGACGCCCTCCGGGCGTCGGGTGTCCGCCGCGCGGCGGTGCCGTCCGGCACCGCTCGCGATCACCAGTGACACGAAGATCCAGGCGTCCGTCCAGCGCCATCCGCTCTCCCCCATGCACGAATGATGCCCGGCGGGATCGGCTGAGGAAACACCTACTTTCCCGCCGTGACGTCAGCGCAGCTCAGCGAGGGTGGCCACCGGGGTGTCGGGGGTGGACCGGGGTGCGACGGCGAACAGCGGGGTGAACAACTGGGCCAGCGGACCGATGGCGAGGGCGTACGCGACGGTGCCGATGCCCGCCGTGCCGCCGAGCAGCCAGCCCAGGGCCAGCACGGTCACCTCGATGCCGGTGCGGACCAGCCGCACCGAGCTGCCCGGGCGCCGGGCGACCAGCCCGGTCATCAGGCCGTCGCGCGGGCCGGGGCCGAGGTCGGCGCCGAGGTAGAGGCCGGTCGCGATGCCGTTGGCGACGATGCCGGTGACCAGCAGGCCGATCCGCGCCGGCAGTGGCAGGTCCGCTGGGAGCAGCGCCACGGTGGCGTCCACGGACAGGCCGATCACCACCACGTTGCTGACCGTGCCGAGCCCGGGCCGCTGCCGCAGCGGGATCCAGAGCAGCAGCACCACCGCGCCGACCAGGATGCTCGCCGTGCCGACCGAGATGCCGGTCTGTCGGGACAGGCCCTGGTGGAAGACGTCCCACGGGTTCAGCCCGAGGCCGGAGCGGATCATGAGCGCCATGCTGACGCCGTAGAGGACCAGCCCGGCGTAGAGCTGGGTGAGCCGCCGGACCGGCCGGTGCCGCAGATTGCCAATCGCTGCCATGCATGCCACCCTAGGTGCCAATCGTGGCGAGAGAAGAGCCAATTCGGGAGGGGTGGCCGTGACCAGCCAGGTGCGGGGAGCCCAATTGGCTCGGCTGCTGGGGCAGTGGCACGCGCTGCCGGGCCGTCGGCGCAGCCCGGACTACGCCGCGCTCGCCGCCGCGGTCCGCGGCCTGCTCGCCGACGGCCGGCTCCCCCTCGGGGTACGCCTGCCGGCCGAGCGGGAGCTGGCCGAGGCGCTGCGGATCAGCCGGACCACGGTCACCGCCGCCTACCGGCAGCTGCGGGAGACCGGGCACCTGGCCAGCCGGCGCGGGGCCGGCAGCTGGACCATGCTGCCCGGCACCCACCGGGTGGCCAGCACCGGGCTGTGGACCCCGCTGGACGACCGCGACATGATCGACCTGGGCGTCGCCGCCCTGGCCGCCCCGCCGCAGCTGGTGCCCGCCGCCCGGGCCGCCGCCGAGGATCTGCCCCGCTATCTCGGCGGCGCCGGCTACCACCCGACCGGGATCATCGAGCTGCGCGAGGCGGTCGCCCGGTCGTACACCGCGCGGGGGCTGCCCACCAGCGCCGAGCAGATCATGGTGACCAGCGGTACCCAGCACGCCCTGGACCTGGTGCTCCGGCTGGCGCTGGCGCCCGGCGGCAGCGTGCTCGTGGAGTCCCCGACCTATCCCAACGCGCTGGCCGCGCTCTCCGCCCGGCGGGCCCGGATCACCACCCACGGGCTGGCCGTCGACGGGGCCGGCTGGGACGCCGACCTGCTGCTGGGCAGCATCCGCCAGGTCCGGCCCAAGCTGGCCTACCTGATTCCGGACTTCCAGAACCCGACCGGTCACCTGATGCCGGCCGAGCTGCGCGAACGGGTGGTCGCCGCCGCGCACACCGCCGGCACCGACCTGGTCGTCGACGAGTCGTTCGTGGATCTCCCGCTGGACGGCACCGAGCTGCCCCCGCCGGTAGCCACCTTCGACCGGCACAGCCGGGTGATCAGCATCGGCGGGATGAGCAAGCCGTACTGGGGTGGGCTGCGGATCGGCTGGGTACGCGCCTCCGCGCCGCAGGTGCAGCGGCTGGCCGCGGCCCGGGTCGGCGTCGACATGGCCAGCCCGGTGCTGGACCAGCTGGTCGCGGTGCACCTGCTCGCCGACGCGCCGACCATCGTCGCCGCCCGCCGGGCCCAGCTCGCCGCGCAGCGCGACGCCCTGCTCGACGCGCTCGCGCAGCGCCTGCCCGACTGGCGGGTCACCGCGCCGCACGGCGGGGTCACCCTCTGGGCCGAGCTGGACGGCCCGATCTCCAGCGCGCTGGCCCGGGCCGCCGAGGAGGTCGGCGTACGCCTGGCGCCCGGCCCCCGGTTCGGCCTGGACGGGACGCTGGAACGCTTCCTGCGGCTGCCCTTCACCCTGCCCGCCGCCGACCTGGTCGAGGCGGTGGGCAGGCTCGCCGCGGTCCGTTACGACCTGGACCGGGCCGGGCGTCCGCAGTGGCGGGAGGCGACGGTCATCGCCTGAGCCCGGCGCGGCGGACCCACCGGGGACGCCACGCCGCAGGCCCGGCTGCCAGACTGTGCGCCGTGACGAACGGCGGTACGACGCGGCGCGCGCCGCGGATGCGGGCCGTGACCGAGGGCGCCTCGGTCACCCCGCTGGAGCTCTTCTTCGACCTGGTCTTCGTCTACGCGCTCACCCAGGTGACCGCGCTGATGGCGGGGGACCTGACCTGGTGGGGCACGCTGCACGGGCTGCTCCTGCTGGCCCTGCTCTGGTGGTGCTGGTGCTGTTACGCCTGGCTGGGCAACACGGTGCGCGCGGACGAGGGTGTGGTCCGGGTGGCGCTGTTCGCGGTGATGGGCACCATGTTCGTCGTCGCGGTGACCATTCCCGAGGCGTTCACGGACCTGCCCGGTGGGCTCTCCGGCCCGGCCGTCTTCGCGGCCGGCTACCTGGTGGTCCGGGTGCTGCACCTGGTGGTCTACTGGCACGCCGCCCGGGCCCGGGACGACGCCGCGCTGCGCCGGCAACTGCTGCGGGCGGCCCTGCCGATGCTGGCCGGGGCCACCCTGCTGTTCACCGCCGCACTGCTGCCCCAGCAGCTCGCCGACTCCGCGCACCAGGAGGACGTCTTCCGGACGGCGCTCTGGGTGCTCGCCCTCGCCGTCGACTACGGCGGCATCATGGCCATCGGCGCGCGTGGCTGGCAGGTCTACTCGGCCGCCCACTGGACCGAGCGGCACGGGCTGATCATCATCGTCGCACTCGGCGAGTCGCTGGTGGCGATCGGCGTCGGGGTGACCGCGCTGCCGATCTCCTGGCCCATCATCGTCGCGTCGTTCCTCGGCATCGCGGTGGCCGGCGCGCTCTGGTGGGCGTACTTCGACGTGGTGTCGATCGCCGCCGAGCGGGTGCTGGCCCGGGCCGAGGGCGCCGAGCGGGCCGCGCTGGCCCGCGACTCCTACACGTACCTGCACCTGCCGATGGTGGCTGGCATCATCCTGCTCGCCCTCGGCTTGAAGAAGGTCATGTCGTACGTGGGCGACGGCACCGAGCACGAGCTGACCGACCCGCTGCACGGCATCGGCCTGTACGCCCTCTACGGCGGGGTGATCCTCTACCTCCTCGGCCACCTCGGCTTCCGGCTGCGCAACATGCGCTCGGTCAACCGGCCGCGGGCGGTGACCGCCGCGCTGCTGGTGCTGCTGATCCCGGTCGCCGACCACCTGCCGGCACTGGCCGCCCTCGGGCTGCTGGCCGTGGTCTGCGTCGGGATGATCGTGGTGGAGGTGGTGCTCTTCGGCGACGCCCGGCGCAAGCTGCGTGACGCCTTCCTCGCCGAGCACGGCTCCGCTCCGACGCCCGACCGCTAGGCGCCCGCCCGCCCGGGTGGGGTTGCTGCGATCCACCCCGGCCGCGCCGAGCCGGCTGGGACACTGCGGGGGTGGGGGCAGCGGACCGGCGGCCGGGCGCGGCGGGCGGAGGCCAACGCTGGTCGCGCGGGGTCCGCCCCGGCGCGCCCGGGTCCCGGACCACCCGGCTGGAGCTGTACTACGACGTCGTCTTCGTGTTCGCCTTCCTCACCGTCACCACGGTCACGTCGAGCCGGCCGTCGGTTGCCACCCTGGTCGGCTGCCTGCTGGTGCTGTCGCTGCTCTGGTGGTGCTGGACCGGGTTCGCCATCGTCGGCAACGCGGTCCGCACCGACCAGGGCGTGCTGCCGCTGATCGGCTTCGTCACCCTGGCCGCCACCTTCCTGCTCGCGCTGAGCATGCCCACGGCGTTCGTGGACCGGCCGGGCGGGTTGAACGGCCCGCTCGTCTTCGCCGGTTGCTACTTCCTGGTCCGGATGTCGCAGCTGGCGGTCCTCGGCTGGGTGGAGTGGCCCGACCCGGCCCGCCGCCGGCGGTGGCTGCTGCTGTCCAGCCCGCCGGTGATCGCGACCGCGCTGCTGGTGACCGCCGCCCTGGTGCCGCACCGGGTCGCCGACGGGGCCGTCGAGGGGTGGTTCCGGCTGCTGCTGTGGACGTCGGCCCTCCTGGTCGAGTACGGGACGGGAGTGCTGCTGGGCGGCGCGTACTGGGCGGTGCTGTCGGCCGGGCACTGGGCGGAACGGCACGCGCTGATCGTGCTGGTCGCGCTCGGCGAGTCGGTCATCGCGCTGGGCTTCGGCCCGCGGTTCGTCACCGAGCTGCCGCTGACCTGGCCGGTGATGGTCTCCGCCGTGCTCGGCATCGCGGTCGTCTCGGCGCTGTGGTGGGCCTACTTCGACACCCTCGCGCTCGCGTTGGAGCAGGCGCTGCATGGCACCCGGGAACCCGCCGCGCGGGCCCGCCTCGCCCGCGACGCGTACACCTACCTGCACCTGCCGCTGATCGCCGGGATCATCTTCGTCGCGCTGGGACTCAAGGATCTGCTGAGCGAGGGTGCGGATCCGAGCACGCCGGACTGGGGGGAGCCGTTGGGCGGCTTCTGGGTGCTGGTACTGCACGGCGGGGTGGCCGTCTACCTGCTCGGCCTGGCCGGGCTGGGGTGGCGGGCGTGGGGCGAGGTGCGGTGGGTGGCGCTGGCGACGGTGGTGCTGCTCGCGGCCCTCGGGCCGCTGTCGAGCGGGGTGCCGGAACTGGCCGCGGTGGGGCTGCTGGCGCTGGTCTGTGTCGCCTCCACCGGGGCGCAGACGATGGTCGACGGCCCGCGCCGGCGCCGGACCCGGCAGGTGGCGCTGGCGGAGCAGGAGGCGTCGGAGGCCGAGCAGAGCAGGTGGCGGGGCGAGCACCTGTGAGCGGACGCCCCGGGTGGCCGTGCCCGGCGAGGAACCGGCCACGGCCACCCGAGGCGGTCAGAGCTCGGCCAACGTGCCCTCGTACATCTTGTCGATCTCGGCGGCGAAGTTGCTCTCCACACCCCGCCGCTTGATCTTGAGAGACGGGGTGATCTCGCCGTGCTCGATGGTCAGGTCGCGCGGCAGGATGCTGACCTTCTTGATCGTCTCCCACCGGTTGAGCTTCGCGTTGAGCTGCGCGACGTACTCCTCGACCATGGTCTTCGCCTCGGGGGAGGCCACCACCTCGGCGTAGTCCCGGCCCTCCAGCGGGCCGCCGGCCGTCCAGCCCTTGATCGCGTCCGGGTCCAGGGTGACCAGCATGGTGCAGTAGTTGCGGGCCTGGCCGATCACGATCGCCTGCGAGGTGTACGGGCAGATCGCCTTGAACATGCCCTCGATGTGCGACGGGGCGATGTACTTGCCGCCGGAGGTCTTGACCAGGTCCTTCTTGCGGTCGGTGATCCGCAGGTAGCCGTCGTCGTCGAGGCTGCCGATGTCGCCGGTGCGGAAGAAGCCGTCCTCGGTGAACGCGGCCTTCGTCTCCTCGGGCAGGTTGTGGTAGCCGCGCATCACCGGCGTGCCCCTGACCAGGATCTCGCCGTCGGTGTCGATCCGGCACTCCAGGTCGCCCATCGCCCTGCCGACGGTGCCGATGCGCAGCCCCTCCGGCGGGTTGACGAAGTTGCCGGCGCTGGTCTCGGTCAGGCCGTACCCCTCGGAGATGGGCAGGTTCGCGGCGGCGAAGAAGGTGGCGATCTCCTTGCTCAGCGGCGCCGCGCCGGAGACCAGCACCCGCATCCGGCCGCCGAGGCGGGCCTGGAGCTTGCTGAAGACCAGCTTCTCGGCCAGCGCGTACTTCAGCTTCAGCCCCGCCGGGACCGGCTGGCCGGCCTGCTCCAGCGCGACCTTCTCCTTGCCGACGCGGACGCCCCAGGCGAAGATCTTCGCCTTCGCGCCGCCGGCGCTCTGGGCCGTGGTGACCGCCTTGTTGTAGACCTTCTCGAAGACCCGGGGCGCGCCGCACATCAGCGTCGGCCGGACCACGCCGAGCAGGTCGACCAGCTTGTCGATCCGCCCGTCCACGTACGTCGGCAGGCCCACGTGGGTGGCGCCGCAGAGCAGCGTCTTGCCGAACGAGTGCGACAGCGGAAGCCAGAGGTACTGCAGGTCGTCGTCGCGCAGCAGCCCCATCTCGGCCTGCGCCACGCCCTCCCAGCACCAGCCGCCGTGCAGCAGCTCGACGCCCTTGGGCCGGCCGGTGGTGCCCGAGGTGTAGATCAGGGTGGCCAGGTGCTCCGGGCCGATCGGGGCGACCAGCCGCTCGATCAGGTCCGGCTCGGCCGCCAGCCGGGCCGCGCCCTGCTCCTCCAGCTCCGCGAGGGTGAGCTGGGGTACGGCCGCGGCCGGGTCGGCGGCGCCGTCGAAGAGCACCACGTGGGTGAGCGCGGGAAGATCCGCTCCGGCGATCTTGGCAGCCTGGGCCGGGTTCTCGGCGAAGAGCACCCGGGAGCCGGAGTCGGCGATGATGTAGACCGCGTCCTCGGGCTCGGTGGTGGGGTAGACCGTGGTGGTCGCGCCGCCGGCGCACATGATGCCGAAGTCGGCGATCACCCAGTCCAGCCGGGTGTTGGCCAGGATCGCCACCGGATCCTCCTGGCCGACGCCCAGCGCGTGCAGGCCGGCGGCGACCGCCTTGGCCCGCTGTCCGACCTGCTCCCACGTCAGCCAGACGGGGCCGGACTCGTCCGGACCCGGGTGGGCGAACGCGTGCCGGTCTCCGGTGGCGGCCACGCGCTTGAGGAACATGTCGGGGATGGAACGGTACGGTACATCGAGAGCCATCGCTGTAGCCGCCTTCAGGGGGGTGGATGGACGTGACGGGGGTCACGCCGTTCTGCGGTTACCGAAGAGTATTGCCTGCACGGGGGCCTCGGCTAGCCCCGAAAGCTGTGAGCCGACTGTGTCCCGCGAGGTGGAACGCTCAGGCGTACCGGACGGCCCGCAGCGACCAGTCGTAGGTGGCCCGGATCCAGGACCGGCGGACCTCCAGGAAGGGTGCCAGGGCCGGATCACCGCCCAGCGCCGCCTCGCCGACGAGGTAGCGGTCCAGCCGGTCGTTGAACAGTCCGGCCGCCGTGCGGACGGCGGTGTCGACGTCCTGCCCGGTGCGGGCCGCGATGACGGTGACCAGGTTGTGCGGGTCGGGCGCGCCGCGCAGCTCCTTGCGGTGCGAGAAGAGGTCGTTGCACCAGCAGACCAGGTCGGTGGTGAGGTCGTCGAGGGCGATCACCGCCGGGTCGGTGCGCCCTTCCGGCCCGGGCCGGACGTCGTACGCCAGGTCGGTCACGGTGAGGCTGGGGCGTACGCCGCCGGTGTGCCGGCGCAGCTGGAGGTACTCGGTCAACTCCGGCACCCGCCGGTGCTGCCGGTTGGCCGCCTCCCAGAGCAGGGCCAGCAGGTACTCCCGCAGCTGGGCCACCAGCCGCAGCAGCAGCGCCGGGCGGCGGTGCTCGCGTACCCGGCGGCAGATGTCGGCCAGCGCGACGCCCAGCGGCCCGGCGGCGGGCGCCGCCTCGCCGTCGGCGCCGTGCCGGTCGAGGACGTCCAGCAGCGCGCCGACGGTCGGTGCCAGCCGGCCCGGCTCGGCCCCGAGGTCGTCCTCGTCGCAGCTGTCGTCCACCACGAACAGCCAGGTGATCAGGTCGGTGAGCAGCCGCAGCCGGTCGACCGGCGCCCGTGGACAGGCCCGGCCGGCGAGTTCGGCGGCGTCGGCGGCCCGCAGCCGGTGCCAGCGCGGCCCGTCCTCCACCAGCCCGAGGCTCCGGGCCCAGGTCAGGCTCTCCGCGGCGACCCGGCCGGTGGCGGGATGCCGCTGGGCGAGGAAGGGGGGCTCGTGCAGTCCCGACCCGGCGATGCCGCGCATGGTGTCCCCCTCGTCCGCCGCCCGGCACGGGATCGGCGCGCAGAAGAGTACGACACCTCACATTGGCGGGAATCGCTCGGCGCGCATGGTGGGAAACTCTTCGTGACCGGTTCCGCACACCGGAACCGCCGCCGGCGGCAATCGTCGAGCTCTGGCCGGAATCCGTCGCGCTGCCGAAGAGCACTTCTGATCACCGGGCCGAGCCGGACCGGGCCGCGCGGCGTCTGGTCGCGCGCCTCCGCCGGCGTCGGGTCGGGAGGTCAGAGGCCGAGCGAGGCGTGGCGGAGCCGGTCGGCGAGGCCGGCGGCGCCGTCGACCTGGACCCGGGCCACCCGCTGCCGGCCCGAGAGGAAGAGGGCCAGCTCGCCCGGCGACCCGACCAGCCGGAGCCGTTCGCCGCCCCGCCCCACCGACAGCTCGCCGTGACCGGGCGCCTGCACCAGCAGGTCGGCCGGGAACCGGCGCAACGCCGCCCGGGCCATCAGGGAGGCCGGCTTCCACAGCCGCGCCCGCAGGCCGGCCGGCAGGTCACGCGGCCGCCATCCCGTCGCCGCCCGCCGGACGTCCTCGTGGTGGATGAAGAACTCCAGGGTGTTGGCCAGCTCGTCGGTGAGCGGGTTGCTCACCGGGCTCCACAGCGGCGGGCGGCGCACCAGGCCGACCAGCTCCGCCCAGGGGCGGGCGGCGACCCGCCGGCGCACCCGCTCGGCGTGCCCGCGCAGGGGCGGCAGCACGATGCCGCCGGCGGCGTCCGGGCGACGCTCCCGCACCACCAGGTGGGCGGCGAGGTCGCGGGTCGTCCACCCCTCGTTGACGGTCGGTGCGTCCGGTCCCAGCTCCAGCATGAGATCGACGAGCGCCTCGCGCTCCGATCGGGCGTACCGCGGCATGAGGGTGATGGTAGGCGCGCCGGCCGGTGTCGGCGCGTCGGAGCGCGGGCCGCGGTGACCGGGGCGCGCCGGAGTATGCCGGAGCGCACGTGACGGCGGACATACCGGGTCCGGGTCGGCGGAGGTGGCCAGGAGCGGTAAGGATGAGGGGGAACAGGGCGGCTTACGGCGGGGGACAGTGTGGCGAGCGGGACAAGTCGGGACGTGCTCGGCAGGGGGCTGTGGGTCCTCGGTCGGGCGATCCGGGAACAACCGCGGATCTTCGCGGTGGCGGTGAGCGGCAGCGTGCTCTTCGGCCTCATGGTCATCGCCAGCGCGTACGTGGTGGGCGCGGTGGTCGGCGAGGTGGTGGTCCCGGCCATCGCCCGCGGCTCCGTCGGGACGGGCGCGCTGGCCCTGGCCGCGGCGGCGCTGTTCGGCATCAGCGTGCTGCGGGTGGTGGGCATCTTCGGTCGCCGGCTCGGCGCCGGCTACATGCAGTTCCGCCTCCAGGCCGCCTACCGGCGCCGGGTCACCCGCCGCTACCTCGACCTCCCGCTGGCCTGGCACCAGCGCAACGCCACCGGCACCCTGCTGTCCAACGCGAACTCGGACGTGGAGGCGGCCTGGTACCCGATCGCCCCGCTACCCTTCGCGGTCGGCACCCTGGTCATGCTGGTCGGGGCGGTCGTCTCGCTCTTCCTCACCGACTGGGCGCTGGCCCTGGTCGGGCTGGCCGTCTTCCCCGCGCTCTTCGCGCTCAACGTGGTCTACTCCCGGCGGATGGCGCCCCGGCAGGCCCGCGCCCAGCGGCTGCGCGCCGAGGTCAGCGGCATCGCCCACGAGAGCTTCGACGGCGCCCTGGTGGTCAAGACGATGGGCCGCGAGGCCGAGGAGACCGCCCGGTTCTCGGCCCGGGCCGGCGAACTGCGCGACGCGCTGATCTCCGTCGGCCGGCTGCGCGGCGTCTTCGACCCGTTGCTGGAGACCCTGCCCAGCCTCGGCACCCTCGCCGTGCTGGTGGTCGGGGCGTTCCGGCTGCGCGCGGGCGCGATCAGCGTCACCGAGCTGGTCAGCGTCGCCTTCCTCTTCACCGTGCTGGCCTTCCCGGTGCGGGCCATCGGCTGGGTCCTCGCCGAGCTGCCGCGCAGCGTCGCCGGCTGGGACCGGGTCCGCCGGGTCCTGGACGCCACCGGCGAGATGCCGTACGGCGAGCGTCGGCTCGACCCGGCCGAGCCGACGCCGGCCACGCTCGCCTTCGCCGACGTCTGCTTCTCCTACGAGCCGGCCGAGGCGCACCTGCCCGGCACCCAGGTGCTCGGCGAGGTCACCTTCACGGTGCCGGCCGGGAAGACGGTCGCCCTGGTCGGCCCGACCGGCGCCGGCAAGTCCACCATCGCCTCGCTGGCCGTGCGCCTGGTCGACCCGCGCGCCGGCACGGTGGCCCTGGACGGCGTCGACGTGCGTGAGCTGGCCGCGGACTCGCTGGCGGCGACGGTCGCCCTGGTCGCCCAGGTGCCGTTCGTCTTCGACGACACCGTGCGGGCCAACATCACGCTGGACCGGCCGGGCATCGGCGACGACGACGTCTGGGCCGCGCTGCGCCTGGCCGAGGCGGACGGCTTCGTCGCCGCGCTCCCCGAGGGGCTGGACACCATGGTCGGCGAGCGGGGCACGTCGCTCTCCGGCGGGCAGCGGCAACGGCTCACCCTGGCCCGGGCGCTGGCCGGCCGGCCCCGGCTGCTGGTGCTCGACGACGCGACCAGCGCCGTCGACCCGAGGGTGGAGGCGGCCATCCTGGCCGGGCTGCGCGCCCCGGCCGGGGGGCAGGGCGCGGCCGCGTCGATCCTGGTGGTCGCGTACCGGCGGGCGACCATCGCCCTCGCCGACGAGGTGATCTACGTGGAGCAGGGGCGGGTGGTGGCCCGGGGCCCGCACACCGAGCTGCTCGCCACCGTGCCCGGCTACGCCGATCTGGTGACCGCGTACGAGCAGGCCGAGCACGAGCGCGAGCAGAACCGCACGTACGACGAGGTCGCGCCGCTGACCTCGGGCCTGGAGATCGAGGTGGACCGGTGAGCGCGAGGAGTGCAGCGGAGCGGAGCCCCGCAGTCGCGAACGAAAGGTCGGCCCGGTGAGCGTGACGACCGTGGAGCCGGAGCGGCGCGAGGAGCCGCAGGAGCGTTCCGAGACGACCTGGCGGACGCTGCGGCGCGGGCTGGCCCTCTCCCCGGAGCTGCGGACCGGGCTGGCCGGCACCCTCGCGCTGGCCCTGGTGTACATGGTCGGCCGGGTGGCCGTGCCGGTCGCGGTGCAACGGGGTATCGACGGCGGCATCGTCGGCGGCCTGGACCTGGCCGTGGTGTGGCGGGTGGTCGCGGTGACCGCGGCCGTACTGGTGGTCACCACCACCTGCGGCTACCTGATGATGCGCCGGCTGTTCACGGTCAGCGAGACCGCGCTGGCCAACGTCCGGACCCGGGCGTTCCGGCACGTGCACGACCTGTCGATGCTGCACCAGCAGTCCGAGCGGCGCGGGTCGCTGGTCTCCCGGGTGACCAGCGACGTCGACCAGATCACCCAGTTCCTCCAGTGGGGCGGCGTGATCCTGCTCGTCAACCTCGGTCAGCTCCTGGTCACCACGGCCGTGATGCTGGCGTACTCCTGGCAGTTGACCCTGGTGGTGCTGGTCGCCTTCGCGCCGGCGGTGCTGGTGATCCGGCAGCTCCAGCGCCGGCTCGGCGCCGCCTACGGCGTGGTCCGGCAGCGGATGGGCACGCTGCTCGGCACCATCGCCGAGAGCGTGGTCGGCGCGCCGGTCATCCGGGCGTACGGCATCGCGGGGCGCACCGCCCGGCGGCTCGACACCGCGATCGAGGGGCAGCAGCACGCCCAGCAGCGGGCGATCCGGATCAGCATCCTGGGCAGCTCGGTGGGGGAACTGGCCGCCGGCCTGGCGCTGGCCGGCGTGGTGGTCCTCGGGGTGCTGCTCGGCGTGGACGGGTCGCTCTCCATCGGCCAGCTCACCGCGTTCCTGTTCCTGGTCACGCTCTTCATCCAGCCGGTGCAGATCGCCACCGAGGTGCTCAACGAGGCGCAGAACGCCATCGCCGGCTGGCGTCGGGTGCTGGACGTGCTCGACGTCGCGCCGGACGTGGCCGACCCGGGCGAGCAGGGGCGGGAGCTGCCGCCGGGCCCGCTGGACATCCGCTTCGCCGGGGTGACGTTCGCGTACCCGGGCGGCCCGCCGGTGCTGCACGACGTCACCCTCGACATCCCGGCGAAGAGCCGGGTGGCGGTGGTCGGCGAGACCGGCAGCGGCAAGACCACCTTCGCCAAGCTGCTCACCCGCCTGATGGACCCGACCGACGGGCAGGTGCTGCTCTCCGGGGTGCCGCTGGACCGGGTGCGGTTCGACTCGCTGCGCGCGCGGGTGGTGATGGTGCCGCAGGACGGTTTCCTCTTCGACGCCACGGTGGGCGACAACGTCCGCTTCGCCCGCCCCGAGCTGACCGACGCGGAACTCACCGCGGCCTTCACCGAGCTGGGGTTGGCCGACTGGCTGGACGGCCTGCCGTCGGGGCTGGCCACCGCGGTCGGCGAGCGGGGCGAGTCGCTGAGCGTGGGGGAGCGGCAGCTGGTGGCGCTCGCCCGGGCGTACGTGGCCGACCCGGACCTGCTGGTCCTCGACGAGGCCACCAGCGCCGTCGACCCGGCCACCGAGGTACGCCTGCAGCGCACCCTGGACGCGGTGACCCGCGGCCGGACCACGCTGGCCATCGCGCACCGGCTCTCCACCGCGCAGGCGGCCGACGAGGTGATCGTGGTCGACCGGGGCCGGATCGTGCAGCGCGGCCCGCACGACGCGCTGGTCCGCGACCCGGAGTCGGTCTACGCCCTGCTCTACGCCTCCTGGCTGGAGCAGACCCGCTGACCCGGTGAGCCGGATCCGGCGCGTGGCGCGCCGGATCCGGTCGGCTCACCGGGAGTAGTGCTCGACCACCAGCTGCTCGTCGCAGACCACCGGCACCTCGTGCCGGGCCGGCTCGCGCAGCAGGGTGGCCCGCAGGCCGGTCAGGTCGACCGAGAGGTACGGCCGGCCGGGCCCCTCCTCCGCGTTCGCCCCGGTGGCGGCGAGCTGGAAGGGCGGCAGCTGCCGGCTGCGCTCGCGGACGGCGACCACCTGACCGGGCCGCAGCCGGTACGACGGCCGGTCGACCTTGCGCCCGTCGACGGTGAGGTGGCCGTGGGCGACCAGTTGCCGGGCCTGGTAGATGCTGCGGGCCAGGCCGGCGCGGTGCACCACCGCGTCCAGCCGCCGTTCCAGCAGCGCGACCAGCGTCTGGCCGGTCTTGCCGGCGCCCCGCGCCGCCTCGTCGAAGGCGCGGCGCAGCTGTACCTCGCTGACGTTGTACTGGTGCCGCAGCCGCTGCTTCTCCAGCAGCCGAACCTGGTAGTCGGAGGTCCGCCGGCGGGCCCGGCCGTGCACGCCCGGCGGGTAGGGGCGGCGTTCGAGGTACTGGACGCACTTACGGGTCAGGGGGATGCCGAGGGCCCGGGAGAGGCGGGCCTTGGGGCGGGGGTGGTTCACGTGGACGTCTCCGCTCGGGTGTTCTAGGGTGCTACTTAGGTAAGCCTAACCTATGCAGGAGGTGCCCCGATGGGACCGAGCCCCGCCGAGATCGTCCGTACCCTGGTCGCCGGTCGGCTGCCCGGTCTGGTGCACCTCGCGCACCGCCCGGGCCCGTACCACGTCCGGCACGCCACCGACCCGCAGGGACGGGTGCTGATGCTCGTGCCGGTGGTCAGCGACCTCGCCGCCGAGCTGGACCCCGGCGTCGACGACGACGTCGCCGTGGTGCTCGACGTGCTGGACCTGCCACCGGCGCCGGGTGCGCCGTCGCTCGGCCGGGCCTGGGTCTCCGGCTGGGCCGCGCCGCTGCGGGACGCGGAGGCCCGGCGCGCCGCGGCCGACTTCGCGGCCGTCGACCCGACCGGGGACCTGCTCGACGTCGGCACCCGCTTCCGGCTGCACCGCTTCGAGGTGGCCGAGGCCCGCCTGGAGGGCGCCGACTCCGTGCGCCGCGTCGACCCCGGGGAGTACGCCGCCGCCGAGCCGGACCCGCTGCACGCGATCGAGCCCGAGCTGCTGGCCGACCTCACCGACCATCACGAGGCGCAGGTCACCGCGTACCTGCGCGGCCACCTCGGCCTGACCGGTGGCCGGCCCCGGGTGGTGCGGCTGGACCGGTACGGCCTGGTGGTCGCGTACGGCGGGCCCGGCGACCGGCGGCGGGCCCGGCTGGCCTTCCCGCACCCGGTGGCCGACCCGGCGGCGCTGTCCCGGCTGCTGCACCCGATGCTCTGCGCGCGCGCGGCCGGCGCCCGACCGGTGGCCGACGGGCGCTGACGGTCAGGCCAGGTCGCCGGTGAGGTAGCGCTGCACGGTCGGGCCGAGCGCCGCGACCAGGGTCTCCGGGTCGGCGGAGGCCACCGGCTCCAGCCGGATGACGTACCGCATCATGGCCAGGCCGATCATCTGGGTGGCCACCAGCGAGCCGCGCAGCGACAGCTCCGCCGGCGGGATGTCGAGGTGGTCGAGCACCCGGCGCAGCACCTGGGTGACCAGGAACTCGCGCAGCAGCCGGGCCGTCCAGTCGTTGTTCACCGCCGAGCGGAGCAGGGCCACCGCCGCCTTGCCGGCCGGCGAGTCCCACACCCCGAGGAACGTCCGGACCAGCCGCTCACCGACGCCGTCCGCCCCGCCGGCCAGCACGACGGGGAGCAGCTCTGCCGGGTCCAGCGGGATCTCGACGGTGGCCCGGAAGAGCTCCTCCTTGCTGCCGAAGTAGTGGTGCACCAGGGCCGGATCGACCCCGGCGGCGGCGGCGATGACCCGGATCGAGGCCGCGTCGAAGCCGCGCTCGGCGAAGGTCGTCCGGGCCGCCGCGAGGATGGCCTGCCGGGTGTCCGGATTGCCGGGGCGCCGGCCGGTGCGGCGCGGCGTCATCCGCTGCGCCGCCGCAGGGTCGCGGCCGCGAGCACCAGCGCCGCCACCGCCGCGCCGGCGACGATCGCCACGTCCCGCCACATGGTGCCGGTGGACTCGGCGTGCGCGCCGACCTCCTGCAGGGCCTCGACCGCGTACGACAGGGGGAGCGCGTCGCTGACCGCCTGGAGCCAGCCGGCCATCTGGCCGCGCGGCACGAAGAGCCCGCAGAGCAGCAGTTGCGGGGCGACCACGACCGGCATGAACTGGACCGCCTGGAACTCGGTGCGGGCGAAGGCGCTGCAGAACAGCCCGAGCGCCACGGCCAGCACGGCGTTCAGCGCCGCGACCAGGATGACCAGCCCGGCGCTGCCGGCGGTCTCCATCCCGAGCAGCCAGTACGCCACGCCCGCGGCGATGGCCGCCTGCACCGCTCCGGCCAGCCCGAACGCGATGCCGTAGCCGAAGAGCAGGTCGAGCTTGTGCAGCGGCGTGGTGAGCAGCCGTTCCAGCGTGCCCGTGGTGCGCTCGCGCAGCATCGCGATGCTGGTCACCAGGAACATCACGATGAACGGGAAGAAGCCCAGCATGATCAGGGCGATCCGGTCGAAGGTCGACGGCTGCCCGGGGGCGGTGGGCTGGTCGGCGTACATGTAGTAGACCAGGGTCAGCAGCACCGTCGGCACCACCACCAGCAGCGCCACCGTGCGCTTGTCGTGCCGCAGTTGGCGCAGGATGCGCCCGGTGGTGACGGCCAGGATCCTCGCACTCATCACGCCTCCTTGCCGACGGGCCGCTGGCCCGCCTCGCTCGACCGGATCAACCGCAGGAACGACTCCTCCAGGTCGTCGACCCCGGTGCGCTCCCGGATCGCGTCGGGAGTGTCGTCGGCGACCAGCCGGCCCTCCCGGATCAGCAGCAGCCGGTCGCAGCGGGCCGCCTCGTCCATCACGTGGCTGGACACCAGCAGCGTCGTGCCGGCCGCCGCCATCTCGTGGAACCGGGCCCACAGGTCGGCCCGCAGCACCGGATCCTGGCCGACCGTCGGCTCATCCAGGATGACCAGCTCGGGGTCGCCGACCAGGGCGCAGGCCAGCGAGGCCCGGCTGCGCTGGCCGCCGGAGAGGGTGCCCACCAGCTGGGTGGCCGCGTCGGCCAGCCCGACGTCGGCGATCGCCCGGTCGGCGTCGGCGGCGTGCCGGCCCTGCAGCGCCGCGAAGTAGCGGGCGTTCTCCCGGACCGTCAGGTCGGCGTAGACGCTGGGCGCCTGGGTCAGGTAGCCGACCCGGTGGCGCAGATCGGCCGAGCCGGCCGGCCGGCCCAGCACGGTGACCGTGCCGGAGTCGATCACCTGGACCCCCACCACCGCCCGCATCAGGGTGGTCTTGCCGCTGCCGCTGGGCCCGAGCAGCCCGGTCACCGAGCCCCGGGGGACGGTGCAGTCGATGCCGTGCAGCACCCTCCGCCGGCCCCGGTCGACGACCAGGTCCCGGACCGTGATCGCGTCCTCCACCGCCCACCTCCAAAACTCATCAGCTGTTGAACTCAACGCTAGATGAGATACCCGTGCCGGCGCAACGGTTGACTTCGAGTGCTCTCGAACTGGAAGCCTGGGTGGCGTGGACATCAGCACGCAGGAACCGGCCCTCTCCGTGGGCGAGGCGGCGGCCCGGGTCGGCCTGACCACCTACACGCTGCGCTGGTACGAGCAGGAGGGGCTGGTCGCCCCGGTCGGCCGGGACTCGGCGGGGCGCCGCCGCTACACCGAGGCCGACCTGGACTGGCTGCTCCTGCTCACCCGGCTGCGCCGCACCGGGATGCCGGTGCGCGACATGCGCCGGTACGCCGAACTGGCCCGGCAGGGCGACCGCACGCTCGGCGCCCGCCGGGCGCTGTTCGAGGCGCACCGGGCCCGGGTGCTGGCGCGGATGGCCGAACTGGAGGAGGACCTGAAGGTGCTCAACTACAAGATCGACCTCTACCGCCGGGCCGAGGAGGGCCGATGATCCGCCGCCGGATGGGGGCCACCGGCCCCGAGGTCTCGGCCATCGGGCTGGGCTGCATGGGGATGAGCTTCGCCTACGGCGGTCGCGACGACGCCGAATCCACCCGTACCCTGCACCGGGCCCTGGACCTGGGCGTCAACCACCTGGACACCGCAGACATGTACGGCGCCGGCGCGAACGAGCGGCTGCTCGCCCCGGTGGTGCGGGCCCGCCGCGACGAGGTCTTCCTGGCCACCAAGTTCGGCAACCGCACCAGCGGCGACAGCTTCGGCGGCACCGGCACCCCCGGCGCGTACGTGGACAGCAGCGCCGCCTGGGCCCGCGAGGCCTGCGACGCCTCGCTGGGCCGGCTCGGGGTCGACACCATCGACCTGTACTACCTGCACCGGCGCGACCCGCGCACCCCGATCGAGGAGACCGTCGGCGCGCTGGCCGAGCTGGTCGAGGCCGGCAAGGTCCGCCTGATCGGGCTCAGCGAGGTCAGCCCGGCGACGCTGCGGGCGGCGCACGCGGTGCACCCGGTCACCGCGGTGCAGATGGAGTACTCCCTGTTCACCCGGGACGTCGAGGGGGAGATGCTGGACACCTGCCGGGAGCTGGGGGTGGCGCTGGTGGCGTACTCCCCGGTCGGGCGGGGGCTGCTCACCGGGGCGATCAGCGGCCGCGACCAGCTCGCCGCCGACGACTGGCGAGCCGGCGTGCCGCGCTTCGCCGAGGGCAACCTCGACGCCAACCTGCGGCTGGTCGCGGCGGTGCGCGCGGTGGCCGAGGAGATCGGTTGCACCCCGGCGCAGGCCGCGCTGGCCTGGCTGCTGGCCCAGGGCGAGGACATCCTGCCGATCCCCGGCACCAAGCGGGTCCGCTACCTGGAGGAGAACGCCGCGGCGGCCGACATCCGGCTCACCCCCGAGCAGCGGGACCGGCTGGGCGCGGCCGTTCCCGTCGGCGCGGTGGCGGGCGAAAGGTATCCGGAGGCATCAATGCGGACGGTAGGGCACTAGCCCTCCCGATCGGACAGGGTGTCCGTCATCGGACACCGTGTCCGTCATCGGGCATTGCGGCCCGATCGGGCGCGCGGCACGATGGCGCAGTGGATCACGCTCCGTTGTTGACGGGCACCTTCTTCGACGACTGGGCGACCCGGCTGCGCGAGGGCGCCGAGCGCCCCGTCGTCGGGATCCTGCTGCGCGGCAGCCACGCCCGACGGGCCGCCACCGCACACAGCGACGTGGACCTCGATCTGCTCGTCGCCGACGACGACCGGCCCGCCCCGCCCACCTCGGGGGGCCGGTCCACCGGCCGCACCCCGTACGCCGCCCGGCAGGCGTACCTGGTCGAGGTGGACGGCCGGCTGGTGCACGTGTCGGTGGCCGCCCGCGACGTCCGCTCGTGGGTGGACCGGCTCGGCGAGCCGGCCGACTGGGCGTTCGGCCTGCCGGTCACCGCGCCGGTCCGGCTGCTCTGGGCGGAGGAGGGCTGGCGCCCCCGGATCGACCTGCCGGTGCTCTGCCAGCCCGCCGACCAGCCCCGGCTGGAGGAGCTGGTGGCCACGCTGGGCAAGGTGGCCGGCGCCCGCGCCACCGGCGACCATCTCGCGGTACGCCTGGCCGCCGCCGACCTGGCCCGGCTCTGCCCCTCGGTGCTGCGGCTGGCCAACCCGAGCGTCCGGGTGGTGTCCCGGCGGGGCGCCTTCGCCGCCGCGCTCGCGCTGCCGGTCGCCCCGCCCGGCTACCGCGACGACATGCTGCTCTGCCTCGGGCTGCGCCCCGCCTCCACCGGCCAGCTCGGGGCCGCCGCGGCGCGCCTGGTCGCCGGGATCGTCCCGCTGGTCCGCCCGTACGCCGACCGGGTCGCGGAGGTGGCCGGGCCGGACCTGGCCGCGGCGCTCGCCGACGGGCGGCTGGACCGCTACGTCGCCCAACTCACCCGGGCCGCCCGCCGGGGCGGGTACGCCCCGCAGGTCCCCGCACCGCGTGCGGGACAATGGGTCACTGTGCCCGTGACTGACTCTTCCCGAAGCGACGCCGACGCCGGCGGGGTGCGCCCGTCGCGCCTCGATCCGGCCGTCGCCGCCCGGCTGCGCCGCACCCCCGACGGCCTGGTCGCCGCGGTGGTGCGCCAGCACGACACCGGCGAGGTGCTGATGGTCGCCTGGATGGACGACGAGGCGCTGCACCGGACGCTGACCACCGGCCGGGCCACCTACTGGTCGCGCAGCCGGCAGGAGTACTGGGTCAAGGGGGCCACCTCCGGCCACCACCAGTACGTCCGCTCGGTCGCGCTGGACTGCGACGGCGACGCGCTGCTGGTCAGCGTCGACCAGGTGGGGGCGGCCTGCCACACCGGGCACCGCACCTGCTTCTTCACCGACCTGCCGGTGAGCGGCGCGGGGAGCGAGCGGTGAGCGCGGACAGCGGGGCGCGGCCGGACCGCGCCGGCGCGGACGAGAGGCAGGCCCGGCGATGACCGACGGCATCCTGAGCCCCGACCTGGGCAGCTTCACCGAGCTGGCCGCCCGCTGGCGGGTGGTGCCGGTGACCCGGCGGCTGCTGGCCGACGCGGAGACCCCGGTCGGGGTCTACCGCAAGCTCGCCGGCGGCCCGGGCACCTTCCTGCTGGAGTCCGCCGAGCAGGGCGTCGGCTCGGCCGGGATGTCCTGGTCGCGGTACTCCTTCATCGGCGTGCGCAGCGGCGCGACCCTGGTCGAGCGGGACGGCGTCGCGGTCTGGACCGGCCGGCCCCCCGCCGGCGTGCCGTCCTCCGGCGACCCGGTCGAGGTGCTGCGCGAGACCGTCGAGGCCCTGGCCGGCCCGGTCTGGGACCCGGCCAGCGACATGCCGCCGCTGACCGGCGGCATGGTCGGCTACCTGGGCTACGACCTGATCCGGCGCCTCGAGCGGCTGCCCGAGCTGACCGAGGACGACCTCGGGGTGCCGGAGCTGGGCATGATGCTCGCGACCGACCTGGTGGTGCTCGACCACTACGACGGTTCGGCGATCCTGGTCGCCAACGCGGTGCTGCCGCCGCTGGACGCGCCGGAGCGGGAGCCGCTGGTCGCGGCGGCGTACCACCACGCGGTGGGGCGGCTCGACGCGATGACCACCGCGCTCTCCCGACCGATTCCGCCCATGATCTCCACCGTGGGCCGGCCGCCGGCCGGCGAGGTGGTCAGCCGTACCCCGGACGGCGGCTACCCGAAGGCCGTCGAGGCGGCCAAGGAGGCGATCCGCGCCGGCGAGTGCTTCCAGATCGTGCTCTCCCAGCGCTTCGAGCGGGACACCCGCGCCGACCCGCTGGACGTCTACCGGGTGCTGCGCACCACCAACCCCAGCCCGTACATGTACCTGCTGCGCTTCGACGGCTTCGACATCGTCGGCTCGTCCCCGGAGGCGCACCTGAAGGTCAACGCCGGTCCGGACGGGCAGCGGCGGGCACTGCTGCACCCGATCGCCGGCACCCGGCCGCGCGGCGCCACCGCCGACGCCGACACCCGGCTCGCCGCGGAACTGCTCGCCGACCCCAAGGAGCGGGCCGAGCACGTGATGCTGGTCGACCTGGGCCGCAACGACCTGGGCCGGGTGTGCCGCCCGGGCACGGTGGAGGTGCCGGAGTTCGCCACCATCGAGCGGTACAGCCACGTGATGCACATCGTCTCCACGGTGGTGGGCACGCTGCGTGAGGACCGGACGGCCTTCGACGCGCTCGCCGCGACCTTCCCGGCCGGCACCCTCTCCGGTGCCCCGAAGGTGCGCGCCATGGAGATCATCGAGGAACTGGAGCCGGTCCGGCGCGGCATCTACGGCGGCACCGTGGGCTACTTCGGCTTCGGCGGCGACCTGGACATGGCCATCGCCATCCGCACCGCCCTGATCCGCGACGGGCGGGCCTACGTGCAGGCCGGGGCCGGGGTGGTGGCCGATTCCGATCCCGCCGGCGAGGACCAGGAGACCCGGAACAAGGCCGCCGCGGTGCTCGCCGCCATCGCCGCAGCCGAAACCCTCCGGCCCGCCCGATGAGTGGCCCCGACACCCCGGTCGAGGCGGGTACGCCGGCCGCGGGCCGGCGCGAGTTGACGTACGCGGTGCTGCTCAGCCTGGCCGGGGCGGGCCTCGCGTTCTGGGCGGCGACCCGGACCTGGTCGGTGGAGGTGACCCCGCGCGGGTCGCTGCCGTCGGCGCGGCAGGGCCGCACCGGCGCGGACCTGCTGCCGTGGCTGTCGGCGCTGGCGCTGGTCGGGCTGGCCGGGGGCGGCGCGGTGCTGGCCACCAGGGGCCGGGTCCGGCGCCTGCTGGGCGGGCTGCTGGCCCTGCTCGGCGCGGCGGTGGCGGCGGGCGGCGGGTACGGGCTGGTCGCCGCGTTCGACGGTGACATGAGCCGGCAGTGGCCGGCGCTCTGCCTGCTCGGCGGAGTGCTGGCGGCGCTCGGCGGCGGGCTCACCGCGGCGCGCGGTCAGCGCTGGCCGGCGATGGGCGCCCGGTACGAGCGCCACTCCGCCGCCGAGGCGCCGGCGGGGGCCGACCGGCGCCCGGCCACCGAGCGGGGCACCCGGGAGGCGTGGGACGCGCTGGACCGGGGCGAGGACCCGACGGTCAGCTGACCGGCTGGTGCTCGCGGACCTCGCGGCGCTCCCGGGCGGCGGCCCGGGCGGCGGCCAGCTCGGCCACCAGGCGGTCCAGCTCGGCCCGCTGGTCGGCGCGGGCCCGGTCGGCGCAGACGGCCTCCCAGGCGTTGCCGCGCGCGGTACGCATCCGGCCCTCGCCGACCACGGCACGTTCCAGGGTGTGCACCACGCCGACGGCCAGCGACGCGACGGTGCGGGAGATGGTGGTGAGTCCGATGCTCGGCTCGGTCGTGCTCATGAGGTCACCCCGCAGGTGGAGTCCGACGTTGCGGCAGGCGCGTCATCGAGTCTGCCCGGTGGACAGGCTGCCCGGTTCACGTTTCACCGTGGTGACGCCCGGATCAACTGTCCGTCGAGGTGAACGAGCTGGCTAGGGCCGTTCATCCTTGAGCTTGGTCACAGCATCGACCCGCGTCAGTAGGCTGCGCGGAGTCCGCCGCCGTGCTCTCATTGTTCATGGGCGAAGATCGATGCTCGCGGGACGGCCCCGCCGCAGGCAGGCGAGCCGGTCGACGGGGCGGTGGCGCTGCGTGACACCGCGTTCACCAGAAGTCGGCCATCATGCCACAGCCCATTTCGTGAGGAGCGCCATACCCCCGGCACCCGTCATCACCTGGCGCCCCCTAGCATCGGCCCATGACACCCGGAGAGGGGAGTCCGTTGGTGACTGCTGAGCATGCGCACGCGGAGGGGGACGAGGCCGGTTCGGCGGCGTCCGGAAGCGTGCTCGACGAGATCCTGGCCGGCGTCCGAGAGGACGTGGCGCGGCGGCAGGAGCAGGTTCCGCTGGAGCGGATCCGCGAGCTGGCCGCCGCCGCCCCGCCGCCGCTGGACGCGTACGCGGCCCTGCGCCGGCCCGGGGTGGCCGTGATCGCCGAGGTCAAGCGTTCCTCGCCGTCCAAGGGCCGGCTGGCCGAGATCGCCGACCCGGCCGACCTGGCCGGGCAGTACGCCTCCGGCGGTGCGCGGGCGATCAGCGTGCTGACCGAGGGGCGTTGGTTCGGCGGCTCGCTGGACGACCTGGCCGCCGTCCGGGCCGCCGTCCGGGTTCCGGTCCTGCGCAAGGACTTCGTGGTGTCCAGCTACCAGGTGCACGAGGCGCGCGCGCACGGCGCCGACCTGGTGCTGCTGATCGTCGCCGCCCTCGAGCAGAACGTGCTGATGGGTCTGCTGGAGCGGATCGAGTCGCTCGGCATGACCGCGCTGGTCGAGGTGCACGACGAGGAGGAGGCCGACCGTGCCCTGGAGGCCGGCGCGCAGGTGATCGGGGTCAACGCCCGCGACCTGCGTACCCTGGAGGTCGACCGCTCGGTCTTCGAGCGGATCGCGCCCGGCCTGCCCAGCAGCGTCGTCAAGATCGCCGAATCCGGCGTGCGTGGCCCGCACGACCTGATCCGGTACGCCTCGGCCGGCGCCGACGCCGTGCTGGTGGGCGAGGGCCTGGTCACCCAGAAGAGCCCCCGCGAGGCGGTCGCCGAGCTGGTCAACGCCGGCAACCACCCGGCCACGCCACGCCCGGTGCGCTGAGCCCGCATCCGGGAGACGTCAGCAGCGAGAGGAACCGCATGAGCGCCAACGCCTCGGCCCCGGCCGGTCAGCTTCCCGACGCCGCCGGTCACTTCGGCCGCTTCGGCGGCCGGTTCGTGCCGGAGGCGCTGGTCGCGGCGCTCGACGAGCTGGACGCCGCGTACCGCAAGGCGATGACCGACGAGGAGTTCCTCGCCGAGTTCGACGCCCTGTTGCGTGACTACGCCGGCACCCCGTCGCTGCTCTACTCCGCCGAGCGGTTCTCCGCCAAGGTGGGCGCCCGGGTGCTGCTCAAGCGGGAGGACCTCAACCACACCGGGGCGCACAAGGTGCGCAACGTGCTGGGTCAGGCGCTGCTCACCAGGCGGATGGGCAAGAAGCGGGTGATCGCCGAGACCGGCGCCGGCCAGCACGGCGTGGCCACCGCCACGGCCGCCGCCCTGTTCGACCTCGAGTGCGTGGTCTACATGGGCGAGGTCGACACCCAGCGGCAGGCGCTCAACGTGGCCCGGATGCGGATGCTCGGCGCCACCGTCGTCCCGGTCACCACCGGCTCGCGCACCCTCAAGGACGCGATGAACGAGGCCATGCGGGACTGGGTGGCCAACGTCGACGACACCCACTACCTGATCGGCACCGCCGCCGGCCCGCACCCGTTCCCGGAGATGGTCCGGGACTTCGTCCGGGGCATCGGTGAGGAGGCCCGCCAGCAGTGCCTCGACCTGACCGGCGCGCTGCCGGACGCGGTCGCCGCCTGCGTCGGCGGCGGTTCCAACGCGCTGGGCATCTTCCACGCCTTCGTCGGCGACACCGACGTGCGGCTGTACGGCTTCGAGGCCGGCGGCGACGGGGTGGAGACCGGCCGGCACGCCGCCAGCATCACCGGCGGCAGCTCGGGCGTGCTGCACGGCACCCGCACGTACGTGCTCCAGGACGCCGACGGCCAGACCATCGAGTCGCACTCGATCTCCGCGGGGCTGGACTACCCGGGTGTCGGGCCGGAGCACGCCTGGCTGCACGACAGCGGCCGGGCCACGTACGAGCCGGTGACCGACGCCGAGGCGATGGCCGCGTTCGAGCTGCTCTGCCGTACCGAGGGGATCATCCCGGCGATCGAGAGCTCGCACGCGCTGGCCGGCGCGCTGCGGATCGCTCCCCGGCTCACCGCCGAACTCGGCCGGGAGCCGGTCATCGTGGTCAACCTGTCCGGTCGGGGTGACAAGGACGTGCACACCGCCGGCGAGTACTTCGGCATCCTCGACAAGGAGTGACAGCGTGAGTCGGATCGGGGTGGCCTTCGACAAGGCCCGCGCCGACGGGCGGGCCCTGCTGGTCGGCTGCATGCCGGCCGGCTTCCCGACCGTCGAGGGCAGCATCGCCGCGATGACCGCCATGGTCGAGGCGGGCGTCGACGTCATCGAGGTGGAGATCCCCTACTCCGACCCGGTGATGGACGGGCCGGTGATCCAGAAGGCCAGCGACATCGCCCTGGCCGGCGGGGTCCGCACCGCGGACACCCTGCGGATCGTCGAGGCGGTCGCCGCCACCGGCGCCCCGGTGGTGACGATGACCTACTGGAACCCGATCGAGCAGTACGGCGTCGACGCGTTCGCCCGCGACCTCGCCGCCGCCGGCGGCACCGGCCTGATCACCCCGGACCTGATCCCCGACGAGGCCGGCGAGTGGTTGGCCGCCTCGGACGCCCACGGCCTGGACCGCACGTTCCTGGTCTCGCCGTCGTCCACCGACGCCCGGCTGAAGATGACCGTCGAGCACTGCCGGGGCTTCGTCTACGCCACCGCGATCATGGGGGTCACCGGCGCCCGGGCGCAGACCTCGGAGGCCGCGCCGGTGCTGGTCTCCCGGCTCCGCGAGGTCACCGACCTGCCGGTCGGCGTCGGTCTCGGCGTGGGCACCGGCGCCCAGGCCGCCACGGTGGCCGGGTACGCCGACGGCGTGATCGTGGGCAGCGCGCTGGTCCGTTGCGTGCTCGACGCCCCGGACCCGGCCGCCGGGCTGACCGCCCTGCGCACGCTCAGCGCCGAACTGGCCGAGGGCGTCCGGCACCCCGTCCGCTGACCCGCGCTCCCCGTCGCCCCTCCGGCCGTCCGGCCGCGTCGACATCGGTCGCGTCGGGTGACATGGAGTGGATCAGGGTGGCGAAGGACCTGACCGCTGCCACGCTCAGGGGTGGGGTCTCGGGACCGGCGCGGCGCGCGGGCCGGGCGGCACCGTCGCACCGCCAGGTGTCGGCAGGGCGCTCCCGTCCGCTGCTGGCGGAGGAGCGGGCTCCGGCATCCCCGCCGGGCGCAGGTCCCGCAGCACCCCGGAGCGTCCCGCCGACGCGTCCGCGACGGCGGCGCGGGTCACCGGGGTGACCTCCTCGGGTAGCTGGTCCGGCCGGTGCCAGCCGAGCGCGCAGCCGGCCGGCGCGTTGCCTGCCGGCCGTTGAGCCGGGCGGGCGCGGAAGACGTGCACCAGCACGTCGGGCAGCGGCCCGGGCCCCGGCGCAGCGCGCCCGCACGGGGCGCCGCTGAGGTGGTAGATCCCCACCAGGTCGGTCACCTCGACCCGCCACCCGGTCTCGGCCAGGATCTCGCCGGTGACCGCGCCGATCGGGCACTCCGAGCGGCGTGGCCGGCCGCCCGGCAGCCCCCAGCGTCGGGACGGCCCACCCGCGCGGCACAGCAGCACCCGACCGGCCTCGTCGGTCAGGACCGCGGCGACCGCCCAGGTGAGCGTGCTCATGGACAAAGAGCGTACGGGCCGGCAAACCGGAAGTCAGCCGGCGCGCGAACCTCGCCGGACCGGGGTGCCGCTGATGCGGTCCGCAACGGTAGCCTTTGCAGCCGTGACCCTCGCCTCGTTGAGCCCCCAGGCGGCCCTGCCGAGCCCGACCACCGCGGTCTGGCAGCTCGGGCCGGTGCCGATCCGGGCCTACGCGCTCTGCATCATCCTCGGCATCGTGCTGGCCTGCTGGGTCACCGAGCGCCGGCTGCGCCAGCGCGGCGTGGCCCCGGGCGCGGTGCTCGACATCGCGGTCTGGGCGGTCCCGGCCGGCATCGTCGGCGCTCGGATCTACCACGTGATCACCTCGCCGGAGAAGTACTTCGGCGCCGGCGGGGACTGGCTCAAGGTGTTCTACATCCACGAGGGTGGCCTGGGCATCTGGGGCGCGGTGGCCGGCGGCGCGGTCGGCGCGTGGATCGCCGCCCGGCAGCTCGGCATCCCGTTCGCCGTGGTGGCCGACGCGCTCGCCCCCGGCCTGCCGCTGGCCCAGGCGGTCGGCCGGTTCGGCAACTGGTTCAACAACGAGCTCTACGGCGGCCGCACCACGCTGCCCTGGGGCCTGGAGATCCACAAGATGGACCCGGCCGACCCGGGCCGGGCGCAGCGCGACCCCGCCGGCCAGCCGGTCCTGGAGCCCGGGCTCTACCACCCGACGTTCCTCTACGAGGCGCTGTGGAACGTCGGCGTCGCCGCCCTGGTGTTCGCCCTCGACCGCCGCTTCAAGCTGGGCAAGGGCCGGGCCTTCGCGCTCTACGTGATGGGCTACACCGCCGGTCGGTTCTGGATCGAGCTGATGCGCACCGACGAGGCGAACGAGATCCTCGGCGTCCGGCTCAACGTCTGGACCGCCGCCCTGGTCTTCGTCGGCGCGCTGATCTACTTCCTTCGGGTGCGCGGCCCCCGCGAGTACCTGATCCCGGTGGGCGTGCCGGCCGTCCCGGCCCCGCCGGCGGGTGGGGACGTCTCCCAGGTCGACCTCTCCCGCACCGAGAACGGGCCCCGGGCGGTCGCCCCGGAGGGCTACCGGACCGTCAGCGAGGAGCAGTTCCAGGCGTACCGGGAGACCGGCGAGGTCCCCGACGAGCCCGCCGCCGAGGAGACCACGGCGACCGACGACGAAACCCCGGCCGGCGCCGACGAGGACGCCGCGACCGACGACGAAACCCGGGCCGGCGCCGACGAGGACGCCGCGCCCGACGGAGACGTCCCGGAGCGGGACGACCGGGCGGGCGCCGCCGGCGCCCGGCCCGCCGACCGGGACAGCTGAGCGGGGCGGGGATGCGCACCGCGGTGGTGGTCGGCGCCGGACTCGGTGGGCTGGCGGTGGCCGGCACGCTGGCCCGCTCCGGCTGGCAGGTCACCCTGCTGGAACGGGCGGACCGGGTCCGTCCGGAGGCCACGGCCGTGGTGCTCTGGCCCAACGGGGTACGCGCGCTGCACGCGCTCGGCCTCGGCGCGGGCCTGGACGCGATCGCCACCCCGCTGCCCGACGCCGGGGTGCGCCGGCCGGACGGGCACTGGCTGGTGCAGCCGCGCCCGACGCCGGCCGACCGGATGCCGGTGGTGGTGCACCGGGAGGACCTGCACGACGCGCTGATCGCGGGGCTCGGCGACCGGGTGGAGCTGCGCACCGGCGTGGCCGTCGACACCGTCCGGGTGCGCCCCGGCCAGCGGCCCGCGGTCGGCACCGCCGGGCACCTGGTCGAGGCCGATCTGGTGGTCGCGGCCGACGGCACCGACAGCGCGGTACGCCGCCAGCTCGCCCCCTCCTCAACGGTGATCAGCTCCGGCTGCGCGGCCTGGCGCGCGGTGATCCCCTGGTACCGGGCGCCCCGGTTGCCGGCCGACCAGCCGCTCGGCGGGGAGGTGCTGGGGGCGGGCTACCGCTTCGTGGCGGCCTCGCTGGGTGAGCGCGGCTCCTCCGGCGCCTCCCGCCGGGGCGGCATCTACTGGGTTGCCACCGCCGCCGGAGCGCCCCGGCCCGAGCCGCCGGAGACCCAGCTCGCCCTGCTCAAGCGCTGGTACGCCGGCTGGCCCGCGCCGATCGGCGAGCTGCTGGACGCCACCGAGCCGGCCGACCTGGTGCAGCAGGAGGTCCGCGAGCTGCGCCCGCTGCCCCGGGCGTACGGCTTCCCGGCCGGCCCGGGCGGCGTGGTGCTGCTCGGCGACGCGGCGCACGCGATGCCACCGCACCTGGGGCAGGGGGCGTGCCTCGCGTTCGAGGACGCGGCCACCCTCTCCTCGCTGTTGCGCGAATCCCGGCTGCCCGACGCCGTGCAGGCGTACGACCGGTTGCGGCGTCCCCGCGCGGCGACGGTGGTCCGGCAGACCCGCCGCATGTCGGCGGTCCTGCAGGCCCGGGGCCGGCTGGCCCTGCGGGCCCGCGACGCCGCCCTCGGCACGATAAGCCCCCGCCTCCTCTCCAGCGCCGCCTCCTCGGCCGCCCAGTGGCGCCCCCCAACCCCCTGACCCACCCCGAAACCCACGTTGATCATGGAGTTGGCGGCGCGACACGCCGGAGCGGGCGCCGCTGACTTCATGATCAACGCGTGCGGGGACGGGGGAAGGGGGAGGGGTCAGATGAGGGCGGTGGGTTCGGCGATGCAGGCGGTGCCGACGCGGCGGAAGCCCACCCGGAGGTAGACCCGGGCGATCTCCTCGCTGCCGGCGGAGAGGAAGACCAGGTCGGTGCCGGCGGCCAGCAGTTCGTGGGCGAGGGTGGCGGTGACCGCCGCGCCGAGGCCCCGGCGGCGGGCGGCCGGCAGGGTGGCCACCCCGGCGATCTCGGCCACGTCGTCGACCCGCATCGCCATCCCGCTGGCCAGCGCCCCGTCCTCGGGTGTGCCGGCGAGCACCGACAGTCGGCGGCCGTCGGCGAGGCGGGTCCGCTCCTCGTCCAGCGCCGCCACGTCCAGTTCGGTGATCGCCGCGTCCCGCTCGGCCGGGCCCGCGTCGCCGCGGGCCGTGCCGGCGGCGGCGAAACCGACCGCGGCGACCGCGCGGCGGGCGGCCACGTCGGCCGCGAAGCCGGGCGCGTCCGGGTCCAGCACCCGCACCGGTACGTCGGTGAGCGTCGCCGGGTCGGGCAGGGCGGCCGGGTCGAGCACCATCAGCGGCGCCTCCAGTACGCTCAGCCCCGCCGCCCGGGCCACCGCCAGCAGGTCGGGCGTGGTCTCGTGCACCCACTCCAGGGCCTCGGGCAGGCCCAGCTCGCGCTGCCGCTCGCGGACGGCGGTCACGTCGGCCAGCGACGGGGGCGCGGTGGCGTCGAGGCGGGGTCGGGCGTAGAACGGCCAGCCGACCCCTTCCCGCACGAAGAGCACGAGCGCGCCGTGCTCTTCCCCGCGGGCGACGTCGCGGGGCACCGCGTCGTAGAAGCGCTCCAGCCGGGCGAGGATTTCGCTGCGCAGGGGATCCACCGCGCGAGACTACCTGTCCCAGAGTCTGGAAGGTGTGATCAATCTGCACTGGCCTTGCGCGGGTCTCCCTAACGTAGACTCAATAAACCGCCAAGGGCCGACGTCGTCCCGACCATGATCCAACCTGAGTGACGACAGGAGGCCCGGTGGCCTTTCCGTACCCTCACAGCCCGCAGTCGGCCCCGCCCCCGGCCGGTCTCTACGACCCCGCCAACGAGCACGACGCGTGCGGCGTGGCCTTCGTCGCGGACCTGCACGGCCGGCGCTCCCACGCGGTGGTGGCGGGCGGCCTCGGCGCGCTCTGCCGCCTGGACCATCGGGGCGCCCGGGGCGCGGAACACAACACCGGTGACGGCGCCGGGATCATGATCCAGGTCCCGGACGCCTTCCTGCGCGCGGTGGTCGACTTCCCGCTGCCGCCGGTCGGCCAGTACGCCACCGGCCTGGTCTTCCTCCCCGACGACGACGCGGCGGAGGCCCGCGCCCGGCGGGTGGTGGAGAAGTACGCCCTGGTCGAGGGGGCCGACCTGCTCGGCTGGCGGGACGTGCCGGTCGACCCGAGCGGGCTGGGCGAGACGGCGCTCGCGGCGATGCCCCGGATCCGTCAGCTCTTCCTGGCCGCGCACCGGCTCACCGACACCCCGGCCGGCCCGGCCGGCTCGCCGCTGACCGGCCTCGACCTGGACCGGGTGGCGTTCTGCGTGCGCAAGCAGGCCGAGCGGGAGAGCGCCGAGCGGGGCGTGCCGGCATACTTCCCGTCGCTGTCCTCCCGGACGATGACCTGGAAGGGCATGCTCACCCCGGACCAGTTGCCGGCGTATTTCCCGGAGTTGACCGACGAGCGGGTGGAGAGCGCGATCGCGCTGGTGCACTCCCGGTTCTCCACCAACACCTTCCCGTCCTGGCCGCTGGCCCACCCGTACCGGTTCATCGCGCACAACGGTGAGATCAACACCATCCGCGGCAACCGGAACTGGATGCAGGCCCGGGAGGCGCTGCTGCGCAGCCCCGAGATCCCCGGCAACATCCGGCGGATCTTCCCGGTCTGCACCCCGGGCGCCTCCGACTCGGCGAACTTCGACGAGGTCCTCGAACTGCTGCACCTGGCCGGGCGGAGCCTGCCGCACGCGGTGCTGATGATGATTCCGGAGGCCTGGGAGAACGACCCGGGCATGCGGACGGACAAGCGCGCCTTCTACCGGTTCCACGCCAGCCTGATGGAGCCGTGGGACGGCCCCGCCTCGGTCGCCTTCACCGACGGCGAGATCGTCGGCGCGGTGCTGGACCGCAACGGGCTGCGCCCGGGCCGCTGGTGGCGGACCTCCGACGGCCTCGTCGTGCTCGGCAGCGAGGCGGGCGTGCTCGACCTCGACCCGGCCACCGTGGTCGCCAAGGGGCGGCTCCAGCCGGGCCGGATGTTCCTGGTCGACACCGTCAACGGGCGGATCGTGCAGGACGACGAGATCAAGGCCGAGCTGGCCGCCGCCCGGCCGTACGCCGAGTGGCTGCACGCCGGGCTGATCGACCTGACCGACCTGCCGCCGCGCGAGCACATCGTCTACACCCACGACTCGGTACGCCGCCGCCAGCAGACCTTCGGCTACACCGAGGAGGAGCTGAAGATCCTGCTCGCGCCGATGGCCCGGCTCGGCGCGGAGCCGCTCGGCTCGATGGGCACCGACACTCCGATCTCCCCGCTGTCGACCCGGCCGCGGCTGCTCTACGACTACTTCCACCAGCTCTTCGCCCAGGTCACCAACCCGCCGCTGGACGCCATCCGCGAGGAGCTGGTGACCAGCCTGTCGTCGACCATCGGCCCGGAGGGCAACCTGCTCGACCCGGGCCCGGCGAGCTGCCGGCAGATCGTGCTGCCGTACCCGGTGATCGACAACGACGAGCTGGCCAAGATCCTCTCGATCGACGAGGACGGCGACCTGCCCGGCTTCAAGGCCGTCCGGGTCTCCGGGCTCTACCGGGTCCGCGACGGTGGCGCCGGCATCAAGGCCCGGCTCACCGAGATCTGCCGGCACGTCTCGGAGGCCATCGAGGACGGCGTGCGGATCCTGGTGCTGTCCGACCGGGACTCCAACGCCGACCTGGCGCCGATCCCGTCGCTGCTGCTCACCGCGGCGGTGCACCAGCACCTGGTCCGCGAGCAGACCCGCACCCAGGTGGCGCTGATCGTCGAGTCCGGCGACTGCCGCGAGGTGCACCACGCGGCCGTGCTGATCGGGTACGGCGCGGCGGCGGTCAACCCGTACCTGGCCTTCGAGTCGGTCGAGGACATGATCTCCACCGGGGCGCTGGTCGGCGTCGACCCGGCCAAGGCGGTGCGCAACTACGTCAAGGCGCTCGGCAAGGGCGTCCTGAAGATCATGTCCAAGATGGGCATCTCGACGGTGTCGTCGTACTGCGGGGCGCAGGTCTTCGAGGCGGTCGGGCTGCACACCCGGCTGGTGGAGCGCTATTTCCGCGGCACCCCCAGCACCATCAGTGGCATCGGGCTGGACGAGATCCACGCCGAGGTGGCCGCCCGGCACGCGCTGGCCTGGCCGGCGCCGGGCGCGGAGACCTCCGACCGGTTGGAGGTCGGCGGCGAGTACCAGTGGCGCCGCGAGGGTGAGCTGCACCTGTTCAACCCGGAGACGGTCTTCCTGCTCCAGCACGCCACCCGCAGCCGCCAGTACGACGTGTTCCGGCAGTACACCGCCAAGGTCGACGAGCTGGCCGCGCGGGCCGGCTCGCTGCGCGGGCTGTTCACCCTGCGTACCGGGGTGCGCCCGGCGGTGCCGATCGACGAGGTCGAGCCGGCCAGCGAGATCGTCAAGCGGTTCGCCACCGGCGCCATGTCGTACGGGTCGATCTCGGCGGAGGCGCACGAGACCCTGGCGATCGCGATGAACCGGCTCGGTGGCAAGTCCAACACCGGCGAGGGCGGCGAGGACGTCGAGCGGCTGTACGACCCGGCCCGCCGTTCCGCGGTCAAGCAGATCGCCAGCGGCCGCTTCGGCGTGACCAGCGAATACCTGGTCAACGCCGACGATCTCCAGATCAAGATGGCGCAGGGCGCCAAGCCCGGCGAGGGCGGGCAGTTGCCCGGCAACAAGGTCTGGCCGTGGATCGCCCGTACCCGGCACGCCACCCCGGGCGTCGGCCTGATCTCCCCGCCGCCGCACCACGACATCTACTCCATCGAGGACCTCGCCCAGCTGGTGCACGACCTGAAGTGCGTCAACCCGGCCGCCCGGGTGCACGTCAAGCTGGTCAGCGAGGTCGGCGTGGGCACCGTCGCGGCCGGCGTCGCCAAGCTCAAGGCCGACGTCATCCTGATCTCCGGCCACGACGGCGGCACCGGCGCCTCCCCGCTGAACTCGCTCAAGCACGCCGGCACCCCGTGGGAGCTGGGCCTGGCCGAGGCGCAGCAGACGCTGCTGCTCAACAAGCTCCGCGACCGGGTCACCGTGCAGGTCGACGGCCAGCTCAAGACCGGCCGGGACGTGCTGGTCGCGGCGCTGCTCGGTGCCGAGGAGTTCGGCTTCGCCACCGCCCCGCTGATCGTCGAGGGCTGCGTGATGATGCGGGTCTGCCACCTGGACACCTGTCCGGTCGGCATCGCCACCCAGAACCCGGTGCTGCGCGAGCGGTTCACCGGCAAGCCCGAGTTCGTGGAGAACTTCTTCCTCTTCCTCGCCGAGGAGGTCCGCGGCTACCTCGCCGAGCTGGGCTTCCGCAGCATCGACGAGGCGATCGGGCACGCCGAGCTGCTCGACGTCGCCCCGGCGGTGGACCACTGGAAGGCGCACGGGCTGGACCTGGGGCGCGTACTGCACCTGCCGGAGCTGCCGGCCGACGCCGCGCGGCGCGGCGTGCGGGCCCAGGACCACGGCCTGGAACTGGCCCTGGACAACGAGCTGATCGCCCTGGCGCAGCCGGCGCTGCGCGACGGCAGCCCGGTCCGGGTCGAGGTGGCGGTGCGCAACGAGCACCGCAGCGTCGGCGCGATGCTCGGCGGCGAGGTCACCCGCCGCTTCGGCGGCGCCGGCCTGCCCGACGACACGATCGAGTTCGTGCTGCGCGGCACCGCCGGGCAGTCCTTCGGCGCGTTCCTGCCGCGCGGGGTCACCCTGCGGCTGCACGGCGACGCGAACGACTACGTCGGCAAGGGGCTCTCCGGCGGGCGGATCGTCGTCCGCCCGGACGCCGCCGCGCCGTTCGCCGACCCGGACGCCGCCGCCGGCGCGCGGGCCGAGGACCAGATCATCGCCGGCAACACCATCCTGTACGGGGCCACCGGCGGCGAGCTGTTCCTGCGCGGCAAGGTGGGGGAGCGGTTCGCGGTGCGCAACTCCGGCGCGGTGGCCGTCGTCGAGGGTGTCGGCGACCACGGCTGCGAGTACATGACCGGCGGCACGGTGGTGGTGCTCGGCGAGACCGGGCGCAACTTCGCCGCCGGCATGTCCGGCGGGACCGCGTACGTGTACCGGCTCGACCGGGACCGGGTCAACGCCGAACTGGTCGACCTGGTGTCGCTGCGCGACTCCGAGCGCGACCTGCTGCACGAGCTGGTGCAGCGGCACGTCGCGGAGACCGACTCGGTGCTCGGCGCGGAGCTGCTCAAGCGCTGGCCGGAGGCGGTGGAGGAGTTCACCGCGGTGGTGCCCCGGGACTACCGCCGGGTGATGGAGATCATGCGGGCCGCCGAAGCCGCCGGCCGTGACGTCGACGACGCGGTCATGTCTGCGCTGACCGCGCCGGTGCCGCCCGCCCCGCGGGTGGCGGCCCAGGAGGTGGCTCGTGCCTGACCCGAACGGTTTCCTGCGCTACGACCGGCGGCTGCCGGCGCGCCGCCCGGTGCCGGTGCGGATCAGCGACTGGCGCGAGGTCTACCCGCCGGCCGGCGAGGAGCTGATCCGCGAGCAGGCCACCCGGTGCATGGACTGCGGCATCCCGTTCTGCCACGACGGCTGCCCGCTGGGCAACCGCATCCCGGACTGGAACGACCTGGTCCGCACCGGCAACTGGGACGCCGCGGTGGAGTCGCTGCACGCCACCAACAACTTCCCGGAGTTCACCGGCCGGCTCTGCCCGGCGCCCTGCGAGGCGGCCTGCGTGCTCGGCATCGGCGGCGGGCAGCCGGTCACCATCAAGCAGGTCGAGGTGGAGATCGCCGACGCGGCGGTGGCCCGGGGCGGGCTGCGTCCCCGCCCGGTGCCGGCGCCGACCGGCCGGTCGGTCGCCGTGGTCGGCTCCGGCCCCGCCGGCCTCGCCGCCGCGCAGCAGCTCGCCCGCGCCGGTCACGCGGTGACCGTGTACGAGCGCGACGACGCGATCGGCGGCCTGCTCCGGTACGGCATTCCCGACTTCAAGCTGGAGAAGCAGCACATCGACCGGCGGCTGGCCCAGCTCGCCGCCGAGGGCGTCCAGTTCCGCACCGGGGTGGACGTCGGCGTGGACGTCACCGCCGAGCAGGTGCGCGCCGAGCACGACGCGGTGCTGCTGGCCTGCGGTGCGCTCCAGGGCCGGGACACCCTGGAGACCCCCGGGCGGCAGCTGCGCGGCGTCCACCAGGCGATGGCGCACCTGGTCGCCGCCAACCGCGTGGTGGCGGCGGCCGACGACGGGCGACCGGCCCTCGCGGTGCTGCCCGACGGCACCCCGATCGACGCCGCCGGCAAGCACGTCGTGATCATCGGCGGCGGTGACACCGCCGCGGACTGCCTCGGGGTGGCCCACCGGCAGGGCACCGCCGGCGTGCACCAGCTCGACCTCTACCCGGAGCCCCCGCAGACCCGGGACGCCGCCCGCGACCCGTGGCCGACCTGGCCGTGGGTGCTGCGGAACTACCCGGCGCACGAGGAGGGCGGCGAGCGGGTCTTCGCCGTCGCGGTGCAGGAGTTCGTCGACGACGGCACCGGCCAGGTCAAGGGCGTACGGATCGCCGAGGTCAGCGTCGAGAAGCGGGACGGCCGGCGGATCGTCACCCCGCTGCCCGGCTCCGAGCGCGAACTCCCGGCCGACCTGGTGCTGCTCGCCATCGGCTTCGAGGGCACCGAGCAGCAGCCGCTGCTGGAACAGTTCGGGGTGCGCCGCAACGCCCGGGGCGCGGTCGACGCCCGCCCCGACTGGCAGACCGACGCCGACGGCGTCTTCGTCGCCGGTGACATGCACCGGGGCGCCTCGCTGATCGTCTGGGCCATCGCCGAGGGGCGGGCCGCCGCGGCGGCGATCCACTCGTACCTGGGCGGGGTCGGCGAGCTGCCGGCCCCGGTGGACCCGGCCCGGCAGCCGCTCGCCGCCCGCTGACGACCCCGGCGGCGACCCCGCCGCACCGACACCCCGGTCTGGACGGGCCCGTCCCGACCGGGGTGTCCGTCGTCGGCGTCCGGTCCGTCCCGGGACCTGCCGGGCTGGCGGGGCGTGCCCCATGCCGGCGCCGTCGCCGCGGTGAGTCCGCTCACGAAAGCCGCAAACAGGTTTAGCGCGCGGCAGACTTGGCCGCTGCCGAACCCGCCGTGGGTTCGGCTTCGTCATGTCGTCGTCTGGAACGGGAGGCCCTCGTGGCCCTCGGCAGCACGTTCGCCGCCCTGCGTCACCGCAACTACCGGATCTGGGCCGGTGCCGGCTTCGTGTCGGTGATCGGGACCTGGATGCAGGTGCTCGGCGTCAACTGGTACGTGCTCGAGCAGACCCGCTCGGCGACCTCGATGGGCCTGGCCGTCCTGCTCCAGGCCCTGCCGACGCTGCTGCTCAGCGTCTGGGGCGGGGCGCTGGCCGACCGGCTGCGGGCGAAGCCGTTGCTGATCGCCGCCCAGGCGGTACACGCTCTGCTCGCCGCGGGACTGGCGGTGGTCGCCGTCACCGGCGTCGGCGGCCTGCCGGCGATCTACGCGATCGCGCTGGTGACCGGGGCGGTGTCGGCGATCGAGGGGCCGGTGTCGGGCCGCTGGTCCTCGACGCTGGTCGACCGGGAGGACCTCGGCAACGCCCTCGCGCTCGGCTCGCTGACCAACTCCGCCGGCCGCATCCTCGGCATGAGCGCCGGCGCCGTCGTGGTCGCCGCCGTCGGCCCCGCACTGCTCTTCGCCGTCAACGCGGCCAGCTTCGTCGCGGTGGTCGGCGCCCTGTTCGCCGTACGCGATCAGGAGCGGCACACCGGCGAGCCGGCGGCGGCCGATGCGGTGCCGGCGGACGGCGGCATCCGGGCCGGCTTCCGCTACCTGCTGCGCCAGCCGGTGGTGCTGGTCGCGTTGGCGCTGTCGTTCGTGCTGGGCAGCCTGGGCCGCAACTACCAGGTGACCATGGCGGCGATGAGTGACGGCCCGCTGGCCGCCGGAGCGTCGGGCTACGGCGTGCTCTCCACCGTCTTCGCGGTCGGCACGGTGCTGGGCGCGCTGGTGGCGGCCCGCCGCCGCGAGCTGGGCTACGGGCTGCTGATCTGCGCCGGCCTGCTGGCCAGCGTGTTGCAGATCGCCGCCGGGCTGGCTCCCGGCACGGTCAGCTTCGCCGCGGTGATCCTCCCGGTGGCCGCGGCGGCGGTGGTCATCGACACCACGGTCGGCGCCCGCGCCCAGCTCGACACCGACTACGCCGTGCGCGGTCGGGTGCTGGCCGCCCTGGCCGTCACCGGCTCGGTCTCCGCGGCGGTCGGCGCGCCCCTGCTCGGTTGGCTCTGCGAGCACGCCGGCCCCCGGCAGACCCTGGTGCTGGCCGGCGCGGTGACCGCCGTCGCCACGGCCGCCGCGGGCGTCGCCCTCGACGGGCTGCGCGACCACCGACTGCGTCGCCGGGTCACCCTGGTGCTGGCCGCGCCCGTGGTACGCCGCCCGGCCCGCCGGGTCGCCGCCATCGCTGCCCGCGTCGTCCGGCCCGCCACCCGGCCGGCGATCCGGCCCGTGGCGACCGCCCGCCCGGCCACCACGCCCCGCCCCGCGGGAAGCCCGCCGCCCGGCTGGTACCCGGCGGCGGTACGCCGGCCGGGGGCGGGCCGGCTGCCGTCCAGCCGACTGGTCCGGGCCGTAGCCGACTGCGCCGGCGGGGCGCCGGCCCGGTCCCGCCGTCGCCCCCAGTTGGCCGGCGGCGCGGCCCTGGTCGAGGTGCCCCCGGCCGACTGCCTGCCGTGAGGCGGCTCAACGCCGGGGCATGGCGCAGGCGGAAGGGCTGTCGATGTCGGCTGCACACCGGGCTCGGGCGAGGCCGCCGACCCGGGCTGGGCCCGCACCTCACCCGGTGCGACTCGGCGAGGCCGCCGACCCCGGCTGGGCCTGGACCTCACCCGGTGCGACTCGGCGAGGCCGCCGACCCCGGCTGCGCCTGAACCTCACCCGGTGCGGCCCGGAGCGGTGTCGGGACGCTACGGACCTGATGTCGTAGACGATTCAGAGCAGCGATGCGGATTCCTCCGGTGCCGCATCGCCGTTCGCGGTGGAGTCACCGGGCGTGACCGGGACGGGCTACCGGTGAGCCAGGTCATGAGGTTCGCCGGTGGCTCAGGCGCGCACGGGACCGAGCGGGGTGAAGATCATCGTTACGCTCCGGTCATGGATACCGAGGAGCGGCTGCGGCGGATCCGCCGGTGGCTGTGGATCGTGCTGGCGGGTCTCTTCCTCAGTGGAGTGACCGCGTTCCCCCTGGAGATCGAGGTGCGCTGGCTGCTGCGCGCGCTCGACCCGCTCGCGGACGACCTGCCGGCGCTGGTCGGCTGGATCGAGCGGATGCACATTGGGCTGGTGGAGACCGGCGACCGCTACCCGTTCCTGCTTTACGGCACCGACTGGCTCGCCTTCGCCCACCTGGTGCTGGCCGTGGCCTTCTGGGGACCGCTACGGGATCCGGTGCGCAACGTCTGGGTGGTGCAGCTCGGCATGATCGCCTGCGCCGGGATCGTGCCGCTGGCCCTGATCTGCGGGCCGATCCGGGACATCCCGTGGTTCTGGACGCTGGTCGACCTCTCCTTCGCGGTCGGCGCCTTCCCACCGCTCTGGTTCGCCTACCGGCACATCCGGGCGATCGAGGCCGCCGGCGCGCCGGCCGCGCCGCCGGTGTCGGCGCCGGCGGCCTGACCCGCCCCGGGCGGCGTGAGTCGTTCACGTCATCAGGTCGGTAGCGTCTCGCGGACCGTCTGCTCCAGGTGGTCCTCGCGTTGACCGGCGTCCGCGTTGACCGGCGTCCGCGTTGACCGGCGTCCGCGCTGACCGGCGTCCGCGTTGACCGGCGTCCGCGCTGAGCGGCGTCCGCGCTGAGCGGCGTCCGCGCTGAGCGGCGTCCGCGCCGAGCGGCGTGCGCGCCGAGCGGCGTGCGCGTTGACCCGCGTCCACGCCGAGCGATGCCCGCCCCGGCGTGTTCGCGCGAGCTGTTCGCGCCCCGGATGGCGTCGCCGCCGAACCGGCGCACCGGCCGGGCACCCGGTCCCCCGGGTAGGGGAGCGGGCACCCGGCCGGGCCGGGGGTCAGCGCCGCAGGAGCTGGTGGGCCTCGCGGATCTTCGTCCACGACTTCGGCTGCGCGGGAGCGGCCGCAGCCGTCGCGCGGGCGGCCGTGGCCAGTTCCGGACGGCCGGCGGTGAACAGCCAGGCGGTGAAGACCTCGTCCAGGTCCAGTCCGGAGATCCGCTCCGCGAGGGCCTGGAACTGCGCCACCGAGCCGTTGCCGTACCGGTGCTCGGCGGTCCAGGCCGGCAGGATCTCGAAGAACGCCTCGTCGCCGACGGCCAGCCGGAGCTGGTGCAGCGCCATCGCGCCCCGGTCGTAGACCGCGTCGTCGAACACCCGGTCGGCGCCCGGGTCACCCGGCAGCACCTGCCAGAACTCGGAGTCCTCCGGGTAGGCGGCGTAGGTGAAGTCGAAGAGCTCCTGCGCGGTGCCCTCGCCCTGCTCCTCCGACCAGAGCCACTCCGCGTACGAGGCGAAGCCCTCGTTGAGCCAGATGTCCCGCCACTGCGCGACGGAGACCGAGTCGCCGAACCACTGGTGGGCGTTCTCGTGCACCACCACGTAGGTGTTCGCGCCGCGGCGCCAGAAGCTCGGCCCGTACACCGGGCGGGTCTGCGTCTCCAGCGCGAAGCCGATGCCGTCGATCGGGCCGGCGACGCCGCCCTGGGCCTCGAACGGGTACGGCCCGAAGAGGCCGCTCGCCCAGTCGACGATCTCGGCGGTCCGCTCGATGCTGGCCCGCGCGGCCGGCCCGCGCTCGCCCAGCGTGGTGCTGTACGCGTTGATCACCGGCTGCCCGCTCGGCGCGCTGTCGGTGACGATGTCGTACTGGCCGATTGCCAGGAACGCCAGGTAGGTGGCGGCCGGCTTGGTGCTGCGCCAGCCCCACCGCATCCGGTTGCCGGGCTCGGCCAGCGGCGGGCGCGGCTGCACGCCGTTGCTGATCACCTCGACCCCGGCGGGCACCGACACCGAGATGTCGAAGGTGGCCTTGTCCAGTGGGTGGTCGTTGGCCGGGAACCACCACCAGGCCGACTCGGGTTCGTTGACCGCCAGCGCGCCGTCGTCGGTCCGGGTCCAGCCGGTGTAGCCGCCGACCAGGGTCTCCGACGGCACGCCGGAGTACCTGACCACGATGGTCAGCAGTTGGCCCTTCGCGATGGCGCGCGGCGCGGTGACCACCAACTCGTGGGTGCCCTCGCGGGTGTGCGCGGCGGACCAGCCGTTGACCCGGACGGACTCCACGTCGAGCAGGAAGTCGAGGTTGAAGCGGGACAGGTCCTGGGTGGCCGTCGCCAGGATGGTGGTGGTGCCGGTGAGCCGGTCGGTGGCCGGCTCGTAGCGCAGGCGGACGTCGTAGTGGCTGACGTCGTACCCGCCGTTGCCGTAGTCGGGGAAGTAGCTGTCGCCCAGGCCCGGGCTGCCGGGCGCCGGTGCGGCGGCGACCGGGACCGGCCGGCCCCAACCCGGTAGGGCGGCCTGGCCGGTGGTGCCGGTCACCAGGGTGCCGGCGGTGGTGACGGTCAGGGCGGCGATGGCCGCCGTGAAAACACGTCGCACGAGGTGGACTCCCTCCGTCGGGGTGTTCGCAGGACGAACCTAATCGACGTTTGTGAACGTGTCCGCCCCGGACGGTGAGATCAGCTGTTCACTTGATCTAAATGTTTCGATAGCATTACCGACTAGTAACAAGACCCACACCCCTGGCCAGCGCGCGGTCACGAGGATCCCACCACCCCTGCTCCGTGGAGGTCCGTGATGCCCCACCGCGCCCTGGCCCGCGCCGTCACCGCGCTGGTCGCCCTGCTCGCCACCGTCCTCGGCGTCGTGCTTGTTCCCGGCACCGCCCAGGCGGCCACCGTCAACTACGTCGCCCTCGGCGACTCCTACTCCTCCGGGGTCGGCGCCGGCCCGTACGACCTCTCCACCTGCCTGCGCAGCGAGAAGTCGTACGCCCCGCTCTGGGCCGCCGCCAACGCGGTGACCAGCTTCCGGTTCCCGGCCTGCGGCGGCGCGGTCACCGCCGACGTGATCAACAGCCAGGTCAACTCGCTGAGCACCAGCACCACCCTGGTCACCGTCACCATCGGCGGCAACGACGCCGGCTTCGCCGACGTGATCACCAGCTGCCGGTTCGGCAGCACCTCGACCTGCACCAACGCCGTCAACGAATCCAAGAGCTTTGCGACCTCGACCCTGCCCGGCCGGCTCGACGCCACCTACGCCGCCATCCGCAACCGGGCCCCCAACGCCCGGCTCGTCGTCCTCGGCTACCCGCGACTGTTCGAGACCAACTACTGCGGGCTGCTGGCCATGAGCACGTACAAGCGCACCATCCTCAATGAGGCCGCCGACCTGCTCGCCACGATCATCGCCGACCGGGCCCGCGCGGCCGGCGCCACCTTCGCCGACGCCCGCCCCTTCTTCGCCGGTCACGGGGTCTGCGCCGCCGACCCGTGGATCCGGGACGTCTCCGGGGTCATCGAGGCCTACCACCCGAACGCCGCCGGCTACCGGTACGGCTACCTGCCGGCGCTGAACGCGGTGCTCCGCTGACCCACCCGCCCCGGCGGAGGTGCGCGATGCGAGAACCGACCACCCGGCAGCGGCCCCGGCCGGCCGGGGACCGGCTCCCCACCGGTGGGCCGGAGCTGCTCTCCCTGCTGGCCCGGCTGCTGCGCCGACCCCGGCGCGGTGACCGGCGGCTCCCGCTGCTGTGGCTGGTCCGCGCGGCCGGCGCCGGTGACGTGGCCGGGCTGGTGCGCCGCTTCGTCGGCCAGGGCACCGGCCGCCGGGTGCCGCACGCCGTGCTCGACCCGGCCACCCGGCCCGGCCCCGACGACATCCCCGCCGTGCTGCGCGAGCTGCACCGGCAGTTGTCCCTGGAGGCGTTCGGCACGGCCCGGCTGCGGTTCCGGCACTACCCGCTGGCCGACTGGCTGATGCACCAGAGCCTGGCCGACGGCGTCGACGCCGCCGACAGCGGCCGGGCCGCGCTGGTGCGGCGGCTGCGCGACCGGCGGGGGCGGCGCTCCGCCGAGGAACCCCCGGTGACCGGCGAGTCGGGCTTCGGCACCGCCCTGCAGGTGCTGCTCTGGCTGCTGCGCCGCGCGGTGCCCAGCGCGGTGTTCCGGATCGCCGTCTCCGGGCGGGTGCCGCTGATCGGCCGGCACTACCGGTGGTTCATGCGGCAGCAGTACCTCGCACCCCGACAGTCGGTGACCTTCCTCGGCTTCGCCGAACGGCTCACCGCCGGCTGGCGGGACGGCGAACAGCCGGCCCAGGTGGACAAGCTGCTGCTGCACGCCTTCCTGGAGGACCTGCGGCAGGCGTACCGGCGGCGGTTCTGGCGGCCGGGGGACTGGCGGCGCACCGCGTACCCGGTGCTGCTGCTCGACGGGGTCGCCGTGGGCACCGTCGGGCACACCCTGGTCCGGCTGCTCAACGATGTCCGCAACGAGACCGGTCGCAACGATCCGCTGCTGGTGGTGGCGGTCGCCGACGAGCCGCCGCCGGAACTGCCCGCCATCCGCGCGCTGCCCGAGGCCGACGAGGCGTACGAGGAGTGGGCCGAGGCGCTGCCGGAGACCCGGCGACTGCGCCGGGCCGCCGCCTGGCTGCTCGTCCTAGGGGTGGCGGCCGGGGATGTCGTACCGCCGCCGGGGAGCACCCTGCGGGCGCTGGTGGCGCCGGACCCGCCCTGGTGGTCGCGGCGTTTCCTGCCGGCGGCGGTGGTCCTGGTGCTGCTGCTGGCCGCCGGGGCGTGGGCCGACCGGCGCTGGGCGCCCGACTGCCACCCGTCCCCGACCGGGCAGGTCCGGGTGCAGCTGGTCGACGGTGAGTGCGTCGGCTACAGCGACAGCGCGGGGCAGCTGTTCAACAGCGACCCCGGCCAGGACCGGCTCCGGGCGGTGCAGCGGCGGATCTTCGCGCAGAACCGCGCCGCCGAGGAGGTCTGGCGGCGCAGCGAGCACCGCCGCCCGTACCTGACCCTGGTCTACCTGGGCTCGCTGACCGGCAACCGGACCCGCGCGGACGAGGAGTCGTACGTCTCCGAGCGGGAGGAACTGGAGGGGATGGCGACCGCCCAGTACGCCCTGCTCAAGGAGTCCGCCGCCGCGGACGGCGCCGCCCTGCTGCACATCGTCGTCGCCAACGGCGGCCGGCAGATGCGCCACGCCGGCCGGGCGGTGACCATGCTGGAGGGTCTGGCCCGCGACGACTCGACCCTGCTCGGCGTGGTCGGCCTGGTGGAGAGCCGGACCAGCACCGCCGCTGCGCTGCGGGAACTCAACCGGGTCGGCCTGCCGGTGCTCGCGCCAACCCTGTCGGCCGACCGGATGGATGAGAACTCCAGCCTCTACCTGCAGATGTCGGCGCCCAACTCCGACCAGGCCCGGATGCTGGAGGCGTACGCCCGGCAGGTGTTGAAGGTGACCGAGGCGCACGTCTACCACACCACCGGGGAGGGCAGCTCGCTCGCCGACGACCTCTACGTCTCCACCCTCGTCGACGGCCTGCGGGAACGCTTCGGCGACCGGCTGACCCGGCTGGACGAGTGGCGTACCGGGCGGCGGCTGACCCAGGAGTGCGGCTACCCCGGCGTGCTGGTCTTCGCCGGCCGCTGGTCGGAGTTCGACGGGTTCCTGCGCGCGCTCAAGGAGTGCGGCGCGAACCCGCCCCGGCACCTGCTCGCCGACGACTCGGTCAACCGCTACATGGCCAACCCCGGGCTGCGGGCCAGCGCGCCCGGCAACCTGCCGGTGACGTACGTGTCGAAGGCCGCCTTGGCCACCTGCGGCGCGCTGCGGGCCGCGCAGGCCCGCCGCGACGACGCCCGGGGCACCTTCCTGAGCTGGTTGCGCGCCGACGACCTGCTGGAGCCGCCGCGCTGCCGCGACGACGCCGGCCCGCCGGTCGGGGAGCGGGTCAGCCTCGCCTACGACGCGTCGATGATGATGGTGCGGGCCCTGGAGAGCCTCGCCGCCCGGCTGCGGCACGCCGACACCGGCCGGCGCTGGGAGCCCCGCGCGGTCAACCCGGCCGGCGTGCACGCCGAGGTGCTGCGACAGAACGCCGCCGGCGGCTACCCGGGCGTCGCCGGGGTGGTCCGGTACGCCCCGGACTCCGGTGAGCCGGTCGCGAAGCGGATCGCGCTGCTGCGGGTGGCGGAGGTGCCCGACGTGGCCGCGGAGCCGGTCGAGGTGTACCACTGCGGCGCCGCTGACGGCCCGCCCGACCCGGCGTGCCGTCCCGCCTGAGGGCCGGGCGGCCGGCGTCCCGGTCGGGGACGCCGGCCGCAGCCGCCGCCGGGATCAGGCCGGGTCGGCGTTGCTCGGCCGCCCCCACGGCCCGGTGATCGCGAAGACGTAACCGGGGGACTGGATGTTGGCGAACAGCACCGTGCCGTCGGGGCTGAAGGTCGGGCCGGTGAACTCGCTGTCGTTCAGCTCGTTGCGGGCCAGCGGGTACGCCTTGCCCTGCGCCGTGACCCCGACCAGGTGGGACAGCCCCTCGCCGTCCTCGGCCAGGATCACCCCGCCGTAGGGCGAGACGGTGATGTTGTCCGGCCCGTCGTAGTTGCCCTCGACCGACGGGTCGGGGTTGACCCCGAAGATGGTCTTCAGGGTGACCGTCTCCGAGCGCGGGTCGTAGAACCAGACCTGGCCGTCGTGCTCGTTGGCGCTGCCGTCGTCGAGCCGGGCGAAGCTGGCGACGAAGTAGGCGCCGCCGTCGGCCCACCAGGCGCCCTCCAGCTTGCGGCTGCGGGTCACCTGCTCGTCGGTGAACTGCTTGCGCACCGAGACGGTCTTCGCGTCCCGGTCCGGCACGTCCACCCATTCCACCTTGTAGCGGGTGCCCGGCGTGGTGGCCTGCGAGAGGTCCGCGATGTGCTGGCTGCCGAGGAAGCAGTTCATCGCCTGCAGCTCGCCGGCGGTGCCGCCGTCCGGGCGCAGGGCCAGCGCGCGCAGCGCACCCTTGCCGCCCCGGAAGCCCGCCGGCGGCGTCCACCGGAAGTACAGGCCGTTCGGCCCGCCCGCGTCCTCGGTCAGGAAGATCGAGTGGGTGTACGGGTCGACCGCCACCGCCTCGTGCGCGTAGCGGCCGAGGAACGTCAGCGCCACCGGGTCGAGGTTCTGCTCCCGGTCGTGCGGGTCCACCTCGAAGACGTACCCGTGGTCCTTGAGGAACTTCCCACCGGCCCGCTGCTCGGTCTCCTCGCAGGTCAGCCAGGTGCCCCACGGGGTGATCCCGCCGGCGCAGTTGTTGTGGGTGCCGGCCACGCTGACGTACTCGCGCAGCCGCCGTCCCGCGGCGTCCACCTCGATGGTGGTGGTGCCGCCCCGGGCGCCCGGGTCGTAGGTGAGGCCGGGCAGCGCCGGCACCGGGTACGGCTCGCTGCCGCCGATCTCGTGGTTGTTCACCAGCACCGACCCGGTGGGAGACCGGAAGCAGCCGGTGCCGTCGGCGTCGCTGGGCGTCGGGTGGCCGCTCTCCAGCAGCGTGCTGCCGGCCTGGGCCACGATCGTGTACGAGAAGCCGGGCGGCAGCGCCAGCAGGCCGGCCGGGTCCGGGACCAGCTCGCCGTAGCCGACGGCCGGGCGGCAGGCGGCCCGGGCGGCGGCCGGTCCGGCGATCGCCTCCAGGCTGCCGGCCACCACGATACCGAGGCCGCCAGCCGCGCCGCTGCGCAGCAGGTTGCGGCGGGAGATGGGGGAGGAGGTCACGTCGTCACCTTCCAGTTCTGTCACGATGTCGTCCGCCAGCAGGCAATCCGGACCGGCGGAACACCGGGCGGCGCGGCGGCGGACCGGCAGGTGAACAGTGGACCAACGGCTCGCCCGCGACGCCTGGTGCGTCGCCGGCCCGGCTCCGTTAGGGTTCCCTCGACCGGACGGACGTGGTGGGGGAGCAGACGGTGGGCAGGCTCGCGTTGGCGTACGGCCAGGCGGTCACCGCCCACCGGCGGGCCCGTGACCGGTGGACCCGGGCCCGGGCGTTGCTCGACCGGCTGGCCGGGCAGCCCGTGCCGGAACGCACCGTCGACCTCGTCGCCCGGCTCGGCCGCCTCGCCGCCGCGCTGACCGCCCCCACCGCACCGGCGACCCGCCGCCCGGCCGGCGAACCCGCGCCGGTGCGCGTCGGCGACGCCACCACCGCCGACGGCCGGTTCCCGCTGCTGCTGCCGCTGGGCGCCGGCCGGCACCTGGCGATCAGCGCCGACGCCCGCGACCCCCGGGTGGCGGTGCTGCTCCGGGTGCTGGTGCTGCGCCTGCTCGCCACCGCCCCGCCCGGCGCCGTCCGGGTGGTCGGCATCGACCCGGCCGCGCTGGGCGCCACCTTCCTGCCGCTGCGGCCGCTGCGCGACGCCGGCGTGCTCGGGGCGACCGCCACCACCGAGGCCGAGATCGGCGCGCTGCTCGACGCCGCCGAGGCGCACGCCCGCGCCGCCCAGCAGGCCGACCGCGACGACCATGAGCTGCTGCTGGTGGTGGCCGCCTCGGTGCCGGCCCCGCGCGAGCTGGCCCGGCTCGCCGCGCTCACCCACGCCGGGCCCGCCGCCGCCGTCTGCGTGCTGCTCGCCGGCCACCCGGTGCCGCCGCCTGGACAGGCCCCACCGCTGGGCGCCACCACCACGCTGCGGCTCGACGAGCGGTACGCCTGGGTCGGCGACCCGCCCGGGTACCCGTTCGGCGACGACGGCACCGGGCTGGCCGTACCCGTGCTGCTCGACGGCGACCCGCCGCAGGAGGCCGTCCGCTCGCTCGCCGGGCGGCTGGCCGCGGCCGTGCGGCGCGACACGGCGCTGCACGTCGCGGACCTGCTGCCCGAGCGGCGCTGGACGGAGTCCGCGCGGGCCGGGCTGCGCACGGTGGTGGGCCGGGCCGGGCGGGAGCCGGTCACCCTCGCCTTCGACGACGCCACCCCGCACTGGCTCGTCGGCGGGCGCACCGGCGCCGGCAAGACCGTCTTCCTCGTCGACGTCCTGTATGGACTGGCCGCCCGCTATTCCCCGGCCGACCTCCAGCTCTGGCTGCTCGACTTCAAGGAGGGCGTCAGCTTCACCGAGTTCGTGCCGACCGAACGGGACCCGTCGTTCCTGCCGCACGCCCGCACCGTCGGGGTCGAGTCCGATCGCGAGTACGGCCTCGCCGTGCTCCGCGAGCTGCGTCGCGAGCTGGGCCGCCGGGCCGAGGAGTTCAAGCGGCACGGGATCACCAAGCTGGCCGACCTGCCGGCGGACGCGGCGGTGCCCCGGATCGTGACCGTGGTGGACGAGTTCCACGTGCTGCTCGCCGGCAACGACCGGCTGGCCCGGGAGGCCGTCGACCTGCTGGAGGAGCTGGCCCGCAAGGGCCGCTCGTACGGCGTGCACCTGGTGCTGGCCAGCCAGAGCACCACCGGCGTCGAGGCCCTCTACGGCCGCGCCGAGACGCTCTTCGGGCAGTTCGCGCTGCGGGTGGCGCTGCCCGGCGGCGAGGCCGTGCTCGGTCCCCGCGCCGTGACCGGCACCGCCGGCCCGGTCGGCACCGCCGTGGTCAACACCGCCGCCGGCGCGCCCGGGGCCGACCTGCTGGTCCGCTTCCCCGACGCGCACGCCGACGCCCGGCAGGTCGCCCGGTTGCGCTACGAACTCTGGGACGACCGGCCGGAGGGCTGGCCGCCGCCGGCGGTCTTCCGCGGCTACGAGCCGGCGCACCTGGAGGACGAGCCGGCCGCCGCCGCGCTGCGGCCCGGTGCCCGCCGCCCGTCGGCGCTGGTCGGCCGGACGGTCGACGTGGCGGGCAGCCCCGCCCGGTTCGCCCTGGACGCCGCCCCCGGGCGGCACCTGGCCGTGGTGGGCACCGCGGCGACCGGGGCGCACGTGCTGCGGGCCGCCGCGCTGAGCCTGGCCCGCCAGCACGCCCCGGGCGAGGCGGAGTTCGTGCTCGCGCCGCTGGTCGAGGCCGCCGACGAGCTGGCCGACGAGACCGCCGCCGGGATCAAGACGGCCGGGCACCCGGTCACCGTGGTCGACGCGGCCGGGCTTCGCGCGCGGTTCGGCGAGCTGGCCGCCGACCCGGGGCAGCGGGGCCGCACGTACCTGGTGGTCTTCGGGGTGGACGCGGCCGGCGCCACCCTCGCCCGGACCGACCCGGAGACCTTCCGCTCGGGGCACGACGACCTGCGGGCGCTGCTGCGCCAGGGCCCCGGCCACGGGGTGCACCTGCTCGGCTGGTGGCGCGGGCTGCGCCGGCTCGCCGACGACCTCGGCGGCTCGCAGAACCGCGACGACGTGGCCTGCCTGGTGGCGCTCAACGTGCCCGGCGCCGACCTCGGCCTGCACCTCGGCGTCACCGACCTGGCGTACACCCCGCGGGCCGACCGGGCGCTGCTGGTGGACCGGCACGCGCAGCGGACCGCGCTGATCGTGCCGTTCCTCCGCCCCGGGTACCGGCCCGAGGACGAGGAGCGCTGAGTGTCCACCTTCGACGAGTACGCCGCCGCGGTGCGCCAGCTCTCCGGGCAGGTCCGCGAGGGCGAGCGGGGCGCCGCCGCCGAGGCGGAGCGCCGGCGGCGGCTGCACGCCGGGGTGGCGCAGCTCGGCCAGCGGCTCGCCGCCCAGGGCCAGCGGCTGGACCAGCTCGGCGAGGCGATCGGTCTTCCGCCGGCCACCGCGGGCGCTCCGGACGGGCCGGACGCCGGCACCGGGACTCCGGTCGCCACCGACCCCGACGCCGATCCGGGCGTGGTGCTGGAGGAGGCCCGTCGGCTGGTCGACGAGGCCGACCTGCGGACCCGGGAGGTCGAGGCCCTCGCCGCCCGACCGGAGCTGCTGCCGACCTGGTCGCCGGCGGCCCGGGCGGTGGCCGTCTACGTCGGCTGCGCCGCCGCGGGCGTGCTGCTCATGCTGGTCCTGGTGGTCGCCTCCGGCGTGGGGCTGGTCAGCGGTTTCACCCTGGGCGCCTGGATCTGCGCCGGCCTGCCGGTGCTCTCCTTCGCCGCCGGCTGGCTGATCCTCGGCCGCTGGGGGCGGCCCGCCCTGGCCACCGTGGAGCCGCCGCGGTTCGTCCCGCTCGGCTTCGTCATCTGTGTCGCGCTGGTGCCGACCGCGTACTGCGCCAGCCTGCTGCTCGTCCGTTTCCTGCGCTGACCGCCCCCGGCCCGCGCGCGCAAAGCGTTCAGCGTGCCGTCGTGGTGCGCCAGCCGGGTCCGCGCCGCCCGCTGCTCGTCGCACGGCCCGGGCCGTCCGCACTCCCGACACACCCCGGTGTACGCCTCCGTGCGGTGCTCGGCGATGGTCCGCGAGGCCACCTGCCGGGGCGCGGTAGTGACCACGTTTTGCGCGGTGCCCGCGCGTCGGCAGCCTGCTCGGCCGCGTACCTGCGCAGGTCACCGGCGTTCACCGGCTGTCGTCGCCGCCGGTGTCGGTGGCGTGGACGGCCCTGACCAGCCGGGCGAAGCGCACGTCGAGGCAGGGGTAGTCCTCGCCGCAGCCGCAGAGCCACCGGGTGACCACCCGCGGGGGATGGGCGAACAGGATGTCGTCGGCGTCCTCGACGTCCTGTGCGGACACCAGCGGCTCCGGGTGGTCGGGCCGCTCGGGTGGGTGGTCGCCGCCTGGCCGCCCCGCCCGGTCGTCCCGGTCGGTGGGTGCAGGACGCGCACGGCCGGCCGGTGGAACACCATGGGTGTCACCGGAGCCGTGTGACACCCATGGTGTTCCACCCGTGTCGTTCTCGTCCCCGTTGGTGGAGCGGTTCTCGTGTGGTTGCTCGTGCATCGGGTGCTCCCGTCCGGTGGCGTCTCCTTGGTGGGGGATCGCTTGAGCGTGGGCGCTGCGGTTGAGGGCGGGCAGCGCCCGGCACGCCCGGCCGTCCAGGGGGACCGGCCGACCGGGCGCTCTGTGCGGTGGGGAAGGACCAACTCCGGGTTTGCAGACCAGGGAGCCGGTCGCCGAGAACTTTGCCACACTAGTCTGTACAAGTCAATGACTGTCTAGTCCGTGCTTGTCCCGACTAGTGGGGTGTGATCAAATGGCGGTGCAGACCAGGGAGACAACATGCCCGCCAAGCCCAAGTGGGCGCAGCTCGCGGACCGTATTCGTGAGCAGATCGCGTCCGGTGAACTCGCCCCTGGCGACAAGCTTCCCTCCACCGCGCAGCTACGAGCCGAGTATGGCGTTTCGGCCGGCGTGGTCCGGCAGGCGATCCTTGTGCTCCAGACGCAGGGCCTCGTTGAAGGTGTCCATGGCCTTGGTGTCTTCGTCTGCGAGCAGTAGCCCCTCCAACTGATCACCAGGTTGTCGCGGTGGGTGGGCGGATCTCGTAGGCTCCCTTGTGGTCGATGCTTGTGCGGTGACGGGGACGATCGACGCGGGGCGACCAGGGGAGGGCGCGTGAGCGCAGCACAGGTCATCGCCAGGCTGGCGGCGGCGGCGCAGAAGCTGGACGAGGCGAAGGCGAAGACCGCCGCCGCGGCGCAGGACGCCGCCGAGGCGCGGGAACTGGTCGCCGGCGCCCTGGAAGGGGTTGCGGCCGGCCCGCTGATCGGGATGCTGGACGCCTACCGGCAGGCGCTGACCCAGGCGGCCCAGGGTGCCGGGCCGGCCAGCCAGCAGGTCCAGGAGACCATCGCCAAGGTACGGGCGCTGGGCAGCTGAGCCCGGCCACAATGGCGGCCCGCGGTGTCGGATAGCTGATCCGGAACGGGGCGGCGCCGCCCGCGCTCCATTGCATATCCTGCCGGGTTCGCGGCCAATCAGCGTGGTTTCCCGGCCAATTCGCGCTGAAGGTCTCCGGCCATCAACGATGGCAGCCCGAAATGCCGTGTGAGCAGGTGTCGCCGGCCGTTCACCGGCTGATCAGGAGAGGAATTAGGCTGGCATGGTGCCGAATGGCGGAGGGGACGACGAACTGGTGCTCGGCGCACTGGAGTGTTACGAGCGCGCGGTGCGCCGGGTGGCGCAGGACTTCGCCCGACGGGGTGCTGTCATTCAGCCGATGGGCGTGTACCTGGACGCCCTCGACGCTCTGCAGGTGTCCTTCGGCAGGCGGGGCCAGGCGCAGGAGAGCAGCCTGGGCAGCCTGCGGTTGACCCGCGACCTGGAGTTGGCGGTTGTCGAGTTGGCCGACCTGCTGCAGGAAAAGGAGTTCGATGAGGGCGACACCACCTGGCCCGGATGTCTGCCTGGACACTCTCATCCTCCGGCCGCGACCCTCGTCGACGGCGTTGCCTCCTGGCAGTGTCCGCGCAGCCACGCATCCCTCTCTCCAATCCGATAACCAATCGGCGCTACGGCAACGATCAGTACGACGCCGAAGTGGCGGATGATCCGGCAGCCGATGCCGTACCGGACAGCCCTGTGACGAACCGCGCCTTGTGGGCCGGCGACGGGCGCCAGCCGTGGGCCTGCCTCAGTGGCCCGCGTGGCGGCTGCTCGCCCTCAGTACTGCCCGTAGGTGGCCGTACGTCCACAGCGCCAGCGTGGCGGCGGCCCAGAGTGCTACCACCCAACTCGTCGGCGGCGCCCACGCCGAGAGCCATCCCGCGCCATCGGCCGTGCGTAGCAGAGCAGGTCGCTGCAGGGTCGGACAGGCCAGCGCGGCGAAGTAGGCGACCGCGAGGCCACACAGCACGGGCACCACGACGCGGCGGAACACGACCGCCGTCAGGAGGGCCGTTGCCAGGCACAGCGATGCTCCGGACAAGGCAGCGGCGCCGGCGGTGGCGCGTTCGGTGGGGGAGGGTTGCTCGCCGAAGAATACTGCGGCGTTCATGACGGCTACGTACAGGGATCGCCCGGCGCCCGGTAGGGCCAGGATCAGCAGGACCCACGACCATGCCCAGTGGCCCCGACCGCGGGTGAGGGAAGACCGTGCGATGGCAGTGTCATGCTGCTCGCCATCAGCTGCGCTGCTCATGCGCTGAGCATTCTCCGCGAGGGACAAAATCACCTGAGTCGCGGTACCTGGTCTTCCTGCCGTCGACCGGGGATCGGGCCACCACGGGGTGCTGTCGGCAGCGAACCGGCCGGTTCAGTGGTGGCGATATCCATTCGCTACGGGTAATGTCCTGCGACGTCGAAATCCGCTGATCGATTTCGGCACCGCATTCCTGCCCGCGCACATACCGTCGACGGTCGGCCCGGCCGCCGTCCGATGCGCCGTGCCCGTGGACCGTGCGCCCCTTCGCCGTCCCCGGGTGGTGGCGTCTGTCGTCGAGGAGTCTCCGTGAGCGACCCGGACGTTGACCCGCAGGTGAGACCCGCGGTCGAGCAGCGGCCGACCGAGCCGCGCCCGGCCGGACCGGGCGGACTCGACCGGCGGCTGGCCGACCGGCCGCCGGGGTACCCGAACGCGCTGGTGTGGCTGCGCGCCGGCATCCTGCGCGACTGGCGGGGCGTGCTCGGCAGCTTCCTGGCCACCTGGTTCTACGTGCCGCTGGCGCTGCTGGCCGCGGTGTGGGGCGGCATCGCGCTGGGCGTGCTCGGCCTGGTCGCCGGGGGCACCCAGGCGGGCGACGCCCTGCCGTCGGTGGTGCGCGACGCGCCGCTGGTCGGCCCCCTGCTCGACGCCTTCCTCAACCGGTCCGGCGGCGTGGTCGGCGGCTTCGCCGGCTTCGCGGTCGGTTTCCTGGCCGGTTTCCTGGTCGTGCTGGTGCTGCCCTGGCGGGACGCCTTCGACGAGCCGGCGAACCTGTTCACCGGCCTGGTCGGAATGGTGGTGGCCGCCGCCCTGGTCGGCCTGGTCTACACCCTCGGCCGGGTGCTGCTGGAGCCGTGGCTGCTCAGCGTCTCCGGCGCGCGTCAGCTCAGCCGGCGGGAGGCGGAGCGGCTGCGGCCGATCCTGTCCGACTGCGCCGCCCGTCTCGGCCTGCCGAGCGTGCCCCGCCTGCTGATCGAGGACGACCCGGTGCTCACCAACGCCCGCGCCTACGCCCGGCACATCGTGGTGACCACCAGCCTGCTCGACGAGCCGGACGAGGACGTCGCGGCGCTGCTCAGCCACGAGCTGGTGCACTGGCGTACCGGTGACGAGGTGACCAGCGCGTTCGTCCGGGGCGTCGGGCTGCCGCTGGTGCTGGTCCACGCGGTGCCGAGCTGGCTGATGCGCCGGTTCCCGCACCCGGCCACCGACCTGCTGGTCTTCCTCGTCTTCTGGCCGGTGCTGCTGACCATGCGGTTCGTCGTGCTGCCCTGCCACCGCCGCGACGTCCGGGCCGCCGAGTACCGGGCCGACGCCGGGGCGGTCCTCGCCGGCCACGCGGCCGGCATGCGGTCGATGCTGGAACGGCGTCGGTCCTTCGAGACCGGCCGCAGCGGGTGGGACGAGGCGGTCTGCGCCACCCATCCGCCGTCCGAGCTGCGGCTCGACCGGCTGGAGCGGCTCACGCCGGCCACCGCCGACGAGGCGACGGCCGCCGACGGGAGCCCCGCCCGGGTGGGCACCGAGGAGCTGTTCGGACGGCCGGGGCCGGTCGGCTCCCGGCGCGCCTGGGTGCTGGTCGGCGCGCTGGCGCTGATCGGCTGCCTCGGCGGCGGCGCGCTCACCACGGCGCAGTGGCTGCTGTTCCGCCCGCAGGCGGCGGTGGACGCCTACTTCTCGGCGCTGGACGACGGGGACGGCCGCGCCGCCCTGGCGGCGTTGACCCCGGACGCCAGGGCGGCGGCGGGCGACGGCGGGCAGCTCGCCCGGATCGTCGGCGGGGAGGGCTACCAGCCGCCGACCGACGTGGACGTCACGTCGGTCGAGCGCGACGGCGACGAGGCGGTCGCCAAGGTCGCCTACACCCTGGCCGGGCAGAAGCTGAGCGCCGAGCTGCCGCTGCGCCGGGACGAGTCGGCGACCCTCGGGCTGTTCCACCGGTGGCAGGTCGCCGCGCCACCCGCGCGGCTCAGCCTGCCCGGCGCGGCGGGCCTGACCGTCAACGGCCAGTCCACACCGACCGCTCCCGAGGGCGTCGAGCTGGCGCTGCTGCCCGGGGCGTACACCGTCGGGGGCCAGCGCAACGCCCTCAGCGAGACCCCGTCGCAGGTCGTCCACGTCCTGCCCGGGCAGGAGAGCGCGGCGAGCCCGGACCTGACGCCGACGCTGGCCCCGGCGGCTCAGGCCACGGCGGAGGAGAGCGTCAAGGCGTACCTGGACGGCTGCGCGGCCCAGACGGTGGCCGCGCCGCAGGGGTGCCCGTTCCGGTACTACACCGGGGAGACGGTGAAGAAGATCGCCTGGAAGATCACCCGGTACCCGACGGTGCAGCTCACCCTGACCGGCCCGACCTCGGCGCAGGTGTCGACGCCGTTCGAGGGCCGCGGGTCCGCCCGGGCGACCGGCACCACCACCGGCTTCTTCGGCACCACGCCGTTCACCGAGGACGAGGAGATCCAGGTGGTCGGGGTGCTGTCCGTGGTGGACGGCAAGCTGACGTTCCGGCCCGCCGGCGACTGAGGGAGAGCCCGACATGACTGAACCGTCCACCCGGCCGGGGCGACCCGTGCGGATGGTGCTGACCCCGCGTACCGCCCGGCCACCCCGGGTGCCGCTGCTGGCCTGGATCCACCGCCGGCCGGAGTTCCGCGCCGCGGTGCGCGACGCCGCCGGCCAGGGCGGCCGGCCCGGCTTCAGCGACGCGGTGATCATCGCGGTGGTGGCCCAGGGACTGCTGCCCGGCCTGTTCAACCTGCTGCAGTCCTGGGTGGACCAGCAGCGCACCGAGGTGAGCATCCGCATCCAGGTCGGCGACGCCGAGGCGGAGATCCAGGTCAACGGCCGGACGGATCCCACCAAGTTGCTCGACCAGGCCACCCGGGCGCTGCGCGAGGCGGCGGACGGGGAGGCCGACCCGACCGCCTGACCAGGGACCCGACCGGGGCCGACCGCGAACGCGGCCGGCCCCGTCGTCGTTCGCCCGCTTTGCCGGAAGACACCTCCGGTGCGACATCAGGTTACCGGCGCGTAACTTGCCATTGACGTGTGCGAATTGTGACCCGCATCATCGTCCCACCGATCGATCGGATCCCTTCACCCACCGTCCCCGCTCCCCGGGAACCTCCCACCGGAGGTGCAGCCATGCTGCTCCGAACGATCCTCGCCGCCACCACCGCCGTCACCGCACTGCTCATCCCGGCCACCGCCGCCGCGGCCGCCCCCGAACGCACCACCACTGCCGGCACCACCGCCGCCGAGGCCACGGCCACGGCCACCACCGCCGTCGCCAACGCGAACGCCAACCCGGTCATCGTGGTCGGCGGCCTGATCGGGGTCTCCATCGCGTACGAGCCGATCGCCGCGCGGCTGCGCGCCGACGGCTTCCGGGTCTCCATCTTCCAGATCCCCGGGCTGGGCTTCGGCGACATCCGCGAGTCCGCCCGCGCCTTCAAGACTTATGTCGACCAGGTCCGCGCCGGCACCGGCGCGGCCAAGGTGGACCTGGTCGCCCACTCCGAGGGCGGCCTCGTCTCCCGCTGGTACGTCAAGTTCCTCGGCGGCGCCGACGCCGTCGGCCGGTACATCAGCCTGGGCAGCCCCCAGCAGGGCACCTACGCCGCCAACATCCTCAAGTTCATCGGCCTCGGCAACTGCGCCGGCATCGTCGCCTGCCAGCAGATGTCCATCGGCTCCGACCTGCTCACCGCCCTCAACGGCGGCGACGACACCCCGGGTGCCATCCGCTGGGCGACCGTGCGGACCTGGCAGGACGAGCTGGTCTGGCCGATCGGCAACGCCGCACTGTCGGACGGCGCGAACAACGTGCTGATCCAGAGTTGGTGCCCGCTGCGGCTGGTCGGTCACCTCAGCCTGATCCTGGACGGGACCACCTACACCGCGGTCCGGCAGGTGCTCACCGACGCCCCGGTGCGCCCCAACTGCTTCGCCCTGTGAACCAGCGACGGGCGGACGGGAGTACCCCGTCCGCCCGTCGTGCCGTCAGGTCGGGCCATCGTCGCCGGTGAGCCGGAGTTCGGCGGCGGCCACGCGCCATGACCGGCTGGACGAAAGACCCAGCCGGTCGGCAACCGGGTGCTCCGGCGGGGCAGTTGGCCCGAGCGACCGCTGCCGCCCGCCGCAGCGTGCGACGCTGTGCCGAGTCGGGGGAGACCGGCGCGGTGCCGACGCCGGCAGCGCGGGAGGGGGCGCCATGACGGGTATGCCGCAGCTGGACTTCGCGCTCGACACGTACGAGTGCATCGTGATCTACCCGGGGCCGGCCGGTCGGGCCCTGCCCAGCGAGACGGTGCAGCGGTTGCAGGCCGAGCACTTCGAGCACATGCAGGCGTTGCAGCGCCGGGGGATCGTGCTGGTCTCCGGGTCGATCGACGGCCCCGCCCGCGAGCCGGCCCCACCGATCGGCATCGGACTGGCCCGCACCGGCTCGGTGGACGACGTGCGCAGCGTGATGGAGGCCGACCCGGCCGTGCAGGCCGGGCTCTACCAGGTGGACGTGCTGAGCTTCCTCTGCCCGGCCGGCTCGCTGGAGTTCCCGCTGGTCAAGGCGCAGGGCTGAAGCGACTGTCGCCAGGGTGACGGCGCGGGCCGCCCCGCGGGTGTCCACTGGGAGGCCCCTGGCCGGGGGGCGCGCCGGGCGCCGCCAAGGCCGGGCCCAGGAGCCCCGATGACCTCCGCCGCCACCACCGACCTCTCCCGCGCCGCCGCCGACCTGCGTGAGCTGCTCGGCGACCGGTTGCTCCGGCCCGCCGACGCCGACTACCCCGCCGCGACCCGGGTCTGGAACGGCGCCGTACCCACGCTGCCGGCGGCCAGCGGCGGTGGGTGAGTGTCGGCGCGGCGGGCGCCCGTCGCGGGCGTGGGAGCGCCTCCGTCGGCGGATGCGGGCGGGCGGTACGATTCCCGGCGCGCGGTCGCCGATGCCCGCCACTCACGACGTCCCCCGGTGCGGCTCCGCGCCCGCCGGCCACGCGCCCGCCGCGGACGCGTCGGTGGACAACTGTTCCGCAGTCCGAAAGGGGTCGGCCCGCCCGACCCGGAGGAGAGACTAGCCTGATGGGCGTGACACGCCGCGCGAAGATCGTCTGCACTCTTGGCCCTGCCACCTCGTCCCCGGAGCGGATCCGGGGGCTCGTCGAGGCGGGCATGAACGTGGCCAGGCTGAACTTCAGCCACGGCAGTCACGCCGACCACGAGTCGGTGTACCGGCTGGTGCGCGAGGCGGCCGACGCCGCCGGGCACCCGGTCGCCATCCTGGCCGACCTCCAGGGCCCCAAGATCCGCCTCGGCAGGTTCGCCGACGGCCCGCACGAGTGGCGCACCGGCGACTCCGTCGTGATCACCGGCGACGACATCGTCGGCACCAAGGAGCGGGTCTCCTGCACCTACCGGAAGCTGCCGCAGGAGGTGAAGCCGGGCGACCGGCTGCTGATCGACGACGGCCGGGTCGCGGTCGAGGTCAGCGACGTCACCGGCAACGACATCCGCGTCCTGGTCACCGAGGGCGGCCCGGTCTCCAACAACAAGGGCGTCTCGCTGCCCAACGTGGCGGTGAGCGTGCCGGCGATGTCGGAGAAGGACGCCGAGGACCTGCGGTTCGCGCTCGGGCTGGGGGTCGACCTCATCGCGCTCTCCTTCGTCCGTTCGGCCGACGACATCAAGCTCGTGCACGGCATCATGGCCGAGGAGGGCGTGCACCGCCCGGTACTGGCCAAAGTCGAGAAGCCCGAGGCGGTCGACCACCTCGAGGCGATCGTGCTGGCCTTCGACGGCATCATGGTCGCCCGCGGCGACCTGGGCGTCGAGCTTCCGCTTGACCAGGTGCCGCTGGTGCAGAAGCGCGCCGTGCAGCTCTGCCGGGAGAACGCCAAGCCGGTCATCGTGGCCACCCAGATGCTCGACTCCATGATCGAGAATTCCCGCCCGACCCGCGCCGAGGCCTCTGACGTCGCCAACGCGGTGCTCGACGGCGCGGACGCGGTGATGCTCTCCGGCGAGACCAGCGTCGGCAAGTACCCGGTGCTCACCGTCAGCACCATGGCGAAGATCGTCACCACCACCGAGTCCGGCTCGATCGGGGTGCCCCGACTCCAGCACGACCCGCGTACCCACGGCGGCGCGCTCACCGTCGCGGCCTCCTCGATCGCCCGGGCCATCGGCGCCAAGGCGCTGGTCGCCTTCTCGCAGACCGGCGACACGGTGAAGCGGCTCTCCCGGCTGCACTGCGACCTGCCGCTGCTGGCCTTCACCCCGGTGCCCGAGGTGCGCAACCAGCTGGCGCTCTGCTGGGGCGTGGAGACCTTCCTGATGCCGTTCGTCGAGCACACCGACGACATGTTCCGCCAGGTCGACCAGGCGCTGCTCGGCCTCAACCGGGCCAACCCCGGCGACTATGTGGTGATCGTGGCGGGCAGCCCGCCCGGCACCCCCGGTTCCACCAACACGCTGCGGGTGCACCAGCTCGGCTCGCTGGTCGACGCCGCCTCCGCGCGGGCCCTGCAGTGACCGAGCGCCAGGTGGCCGGGCAGGCCGCGGTCGACCAGTTGCTGGAGGTCCTCGACCTCGACAACACCGGCGAGATGACCTTCCGGGGGATGAGCCCGCCGGTCGGCCCGCAGCGGGTGTACGGCGGGCAGGTCGCCGGCCAGGCCCTGGTGGCCGCCGGTCGTACCGTCGATTCGGAGCGCTTCGTGCACTCGCTGCACGGCTACTTCGTGCGCCCCGGCGACCCGGTGGAGCCGATCGAGTACCAGGTGGAGAACGTCCGCGACGGCCGGTCGTTCTCGGTGCGCCGCTCGGTCGCCCTCCAGCACGGCAAGCCGATCTTCTTCATGTCGGCCTCCTTCCAGCGGCAGGAGGAGGGCCTGGACCACCAGGCCCCCACCCCGCCGGACGTGCCCGGCCCGGACGACGTGCCCACCATGACCGACCGGCTCTCCCGCTACCCCGAGCGGCTCGGCATCTGGGGGCAGATCCCGCGCCCGATAGACGTCCGCTACGTCGGCGAGCCCGGCTGGGTACGCCCCGGCGACCGCCCCGCCGACCCGAACCAGCGGGTCTGGATGCGCATCGACGGCAAGCTGCCGGACGACCCGCTGCTGCACGCGTGCGCCCTGGCGTACGCCTCCGACCTGACCCTGCTGGACTCGGTGCTCTCGGTGCACGGCGAGGTCTGGGGCCCGGGCGGCGTGGTGGGGGCGAGCCTCGACCACGCGCTGTGGTTCCACCGGTCGTTCCGGGCCGACGAGTGGTTCCTCTACGACTGCTGGAGCCCGTCGGCCTCCGGTGCCCGTGGGCTGGCCACCGGCCGGATGTTCACCACCGACGGCCGGCACATCGCCAGCGCCGTGCAGGAGGGCCTGCTCCGCCGCGTCGGCGAGTGATCAAAAGGGTGAGGGGCGGCAGGCCGGCCGGCTGACCTGCCGACTAGCCTTGCCCTCATGCGTCTCTCCGCCCGGGTCGACTATGCCCTCCGTGCGGCCGCCGAGCTGGCCTCGGTCGCCGACGGCGCGAGCGCGGGGCGGTCCCGGCCGGTCACCGCCGAGCAGATCGCCCGGGCCCAGGAGATCCCACCGAAGTTCCTGGAGAGCATCCTGCTGCAGCTGCGTCGGGGCGGCATCGTGCACGCCCAGCGCGGGCCCGAGGGCGGCTACTGGCTGGCCCGGCCGGCCGCGGAGATCTCCCTGGCCGAGGTGATCCGGGTCATCGACGGTCCGCTGGCGCATGTGCGCGGGCAGCGCCCCGAGGAGCTGGGCTACCACGGCGCGGCCCGGGCGTTGCAGGAGGTCTGGATCGCGTTGCGGGCCAGTGAGCGGGAGATCCTGGAGCAGGTGAGCATCGCCGACGTGGCCGCCGGGGACCTGCCGGGCCGGATCACCGAGCTGGCCGCCGACCCGCGCGCCTGGAGCTGAGCCCGGCCGCACCCGTCCGGCGCCGTCCCACCCACCGATTGGGGACTTGACCAAGCCCCCGTCGTGCCGCATTGTCGACCAAGTCGATAGGAGATGCCGAAAAGTTCGGAGGGGCGCGCGTGCGCAAGCTTCTGGTCCTCGCCCTGGTCGGGCTGGCCGCCCAGCTCGTCGACGGGGCGCTCGGCATGGCGTACGGGCTGACCTCGTCCACGCTGCTGCTCTTCGCCGGCGTCGCCCCGGCCGCCGCCTCCGCCTCGGTGCACCTGGCCGAGATCGGCACCACGCTCGCCGCCGGCGTCGCGCACTGGCGCTTCGGCAACGTCGACTGGCGGGTGGTGGCCCGGATCGCCGTCCCCGGCGCGCTCGGCGCCTTCGCCGGGGCCACCTTCCTCAGCGCCATCTCCACCGAGTCGGCCGCGCCGTGGATGGCCGGCATCCTCTTCGTGCTCGGCGCGTACCTGCTGGTCCGGTTCTCCCGGCCGCTACGGCCCCGCGCCGCCGCCGGTGGGCTGCGCGGCCGGTTCCTCGGCCCGCTCGGCCTGGTCGCCGGCTTCGTCGACGCCACCGGCGGCGGCGGATGGGGCCCGGTAGCCACGCCCGCGCTGCTGGTCTCCGGCTGGCTGGAGCCGCGCAAGGTGATCGGCTCCGTCGACACCGCCGAGTTCGTGGTCGCCGGCGCGGCCAGCATCGGCTTCCTGATCGGCCTGGGCAGCCAGGGCTTCCTGCTGCCGACCGTGGCCGCGTTGCTGGTCGGCGGCCTGATCGCCGCGCCGGTCGCCGCCTGGCTGGTCCGCATCGTCCCGGCCCAACTGCTCGGCGCGGCCATCGGCGGCGTGATCGTGCTGACCAACGCCCGCACCCTGATGCGCGCCGGTGAGCTGGGCGGCGCCGCCCGCCCGGCGGTCTACGCGCTGCTCGCCGTGGGCTGGGCGGTCGCGCTGACGCTGGCGGTGCGCGCGCTGCGCCGTACCCGTCGGGCCCGCAGCACCGTCGACGCCGCGCTGTCCGCGACCGCCCGGCCCGCGACCGGGCCGACCGCGCGGGCGGTGACCGCGCCGGCCCAAGCCGCAGACAAGGCCGCCGTCGCGCCGGTCGAGGCCGTGCCCCGGCTCGCCGCCGCCGACCGCTGACCCCCCGGGAGTACGCCGCAAGCCCGCACCCCAGGCACGCCCGGTGCCCTCGTCGGCCCTCGCGCGGAGGTCTCTCGCGGTCGCCCACCGGAGTCCTGCCCCTCCCGGGTCCTGCCGCCGGAGGTTCGCCAGCGTCCGGCGGCGGCTCCGGCGACCGCCGGCTCGCGGCCGCCAACCGTCGCTATCGCGGTGACGCGGTGTGATGGCCGGGGAGGCAACACGGCGATGAGCGTGATACCTGAGAGGCATTTTGATACCTCTCAGGTATCACGCTCGCGTAGTGACCTGGCCTCGGCGTCCGCCCGGTGAAGACCGGGCCTCGCCCCGGCGAAGCGCGGCCCCGGCCCGCGGAGCCCGGGCTCGGCGGCGGACGGCGACGGCGATGGCGATGGCGATGGCGATGGCGGGTCGCCGGCGGAGTCAGCCGGCGAGCACGTCGCTTGCCGCGGATGCCAGCAGCTCCCACGCCTCGTCGACGTGCTCCTCGGCGGTCAGCGGCGAGCCGACCGCCAGGCGCAGCGTGTACCGCCCGCCGACCCGGGTGTGCGTCAGGTGCACCCGCCCGGTGCCGTTGACCCGCTCCAGCAGCGCGGCGCTCGCCTCGTCGCCGGCCGGCAGCCGGAAGCAGACCAGCGAGAACGGGTGCGGCGCGGCGAGCTCGAACCGGTCGTCGGCCGCCACCCGGCGGGCGAACCGGTCGGCCAGCGCGACGCCCGTGCGGATGTGCGCCCGCAGCCCCTCGACGCCGTACCAGCGCAGCACGAACCAGAGCTTCAGCGCCCGGAAGCGCCGGCCCAGCGGCACCTGCCAGTCCCGGTAGTCGATCACCGCGCCGGACTCGGTGGCGGCGTTGCGCAGGAACTCCGGCATCACCGTCAACGCCTCGATCAGCTCGCCGGAGTCGGCCACCCAGAACGCGTCGCAGTCGAAGCCGGTGAGCAGCCACTTGTGCGGGTCGAAGCAGTACGAATCGGCGTGCTCCAGCCCGGCGTGCGACCAGCGCAGCTCCGGGCAGACCGCCGCCGCCCCCGCGTACGCGGCGTCGACGTGCAGCCAGACGCCGTACTCGGCGCAGATCGCGCCGATCTCCGGCAACGGGTCCACGGCGGTCGTGGAGGTCGTCCCGATGGTGGCCACCACGATCGCCGGTACGTTCCCGGCGGCCCGGTCGGCCTCGATCGCCGCCCGCAGCGCCGTTGGGCGCATCGCCAGCGTCTCCGGGTCCACCTCGATCGGGCGGACCCCGTCCTCGCCCAGCCCGGCGATCCGCGCCGCCTTCTCGATGGACGAGTGCCCCTGGGTGGAGGTGTACGCCCGGTACCGGCGGTCGATGCCCACCGCGCGCCACCGGCCGCCGCTGGCCCGGTGCAGCGCCCCCAGGGTGGCGACCAGCGTGGCCGAGGAGGCCGAGTCCTGGATCACCCCGCCGCCCGGACCGGTGGAGCGGAACCGTTGCGGCAGGTCCATGATCCCGGCGAGCCAGTCCAGCAGCACCGTCTCCAGCTCGGTGCAGGCCGGGCCGGTGGCCCAAAGCATGCCCTGCACGCCGAGCCCGGAGCTGACCAGGTCACCGAGCACGCTGGGGCCGGAGGTGTTGGCCGGGAAGTAGCCGAAGAACCCGGGGTGCTGCCAGTGGGTCAGCCGGGGAGTGATCAGGGTGTCCAGGTCGGCGAGCACGGCCTCGATCGGCTCGCCGTGCGCGGGCGGGCTCGCGGGCAGCGCCGCCGCCACCGCGCCGGGCGGGTCCTGGGAGGTGACCGGACGCTTCCCGAGCGTCGTCCAGTAGTCGGCGATCCAGTCCACCACCGCGTACCCGGCGCGGCGGAACTCGTCCGGGTCCATGTGCTCAGCCATCCGACGAGTCGACCAAACCGATCCGGCGCGGGCAAGGGGTGAGCGCGGCCGTTGCGTGCGGGAAAGCACTGCCCTCGTCGGGGACGGCATGGGCACCCCGCCCACGCCGAACATCTACCTGCGCTGAGGCCGAAGCCCCGCTCCGGTAGGCACCGGGTCGCCAGCCGCGGAATCCGCTCCACTGGCGACCCGGTGCTCCACACCGCAGCACCCCCGACCCGTCCCGACCGGGAGTGCCGTACCACCACCGATCACCAAGTTAGGCGCGGCACGCGACGGTGGGGTGACGTGGGTATGAAGAGCGTGTTTCAGGCATTCCGCGTGAGTCCGCCGGCCACCTCGTCGGCGACCAGCTCGAAGGAGCGCACCCGGTCGGCCACGTCGTACACCATCGTGGTGACCATCAGCTCGTCCGCGCCGGTGCGTGCCAGCAGGTCGCCGAGCTGCCGGCGAACCGTCTCCGGCGAACCCATGGCCTGCCCGTCCCGGCGCTGCCGCACGAACTCCCGCTCGACCTCGTTGTACGGGTACGCCGCCGCCTCCTCGGGCGTGGTGAGGGGCTCCGGCCGGCCCGAGCGCAGCTTCAGGAACGACAGCGCGCTCGGCCCGGCCAGCCACTCGGCCCGCTCGTCGGTCTCCGCGCACACCACGTTCACCGCCACCATCGCGTACGGCTGCTCCAGCCAGCGCGACGGGCGGAAGTTCTGCCGGTACAGCTGCAAGGCGGGCAGGGTGTGCTGCGCGCTGAAGTGGTGCGCGAACGAGAACGGCAACCCGAGCAGCCCGGCCAGCTGGGCACTGAAGCCGCTGGACCCGAGCAGCCAGACCGCGGGGGACTGGCCGAGCCCCGGGGTGGCGGTGATCGGCCCCGGCTCGTCGCCGCTGAAGTAGTTCATCAGGTCCGCCAGCTCGCGCGGAAAGCCCTCCGCCGACAGCCCCTCCATCGTCCGGCGCAGCGCCAGCGCGGTCACCTGGTCGGTGCCCGGCGCGCGGCCGATGCCCAGGTCGATCCGGCCCGGGTGCAGCGCCTCCAGGGTGCCGAACTGCTCGGCGACCACCAGCGGCGCGTGGTTGGGCAGCATCACCCCGCCGGAGCCCAGCCGGATCGTCGAGGTGTGCGCCGCCAGGTGCGCCAGCAGCACCGCCGGCGCGGAGCTGGCGATCGCCGGCATGTTGTGGTGCTCGGCCACCCAGAACCGGCGGTAGCCCAGTTCCTCGGTGCGGCGGGCCAGCTCGGTGGTGGCCCGCAGGGCCTCCCCGGCGGACGCGCCACGGGCGACGGGCGCAAGATCAAGAACAGACATCGGTACGTCGATCACGGCTGTGGGCAACCCGCTGCGCGCCGGATTTGTTCCCCTCGTCGGGTACGGGTGGCGCAGTCCATCCCGTCGGCGCCCGCCGGTCAGCCCATGCCGCGTGCCTGCTCGAAGATCAGGCTGGTCTGGGTGTGCTGCACCACCGGGTCCACCGCCAGGTGGTCGAGCACGAAGTCGCGCAGCGCGTCCCCGGATGCCGCCCGCACATGCAGGACGTAGTCCTCCGCGCCCGCCACGTGGAACACCGACACCACCCCCGGGAGCCGGACCGACCGGGCCCGGAAGGCGTCCACCGCGGCCCGCTCGTGCGCGGTCAGCCGGACCGACACCAGCGCCTGCAACGGCAATCCCACCGCGGCCGGGTCCACCTCCGCGTGGAAGCCGCGGATCGCCCCGCAGTCGCGCAGTGCCCGGGTGCGGGTGAGACAGGTCGAGGGCGCCACCCCCACCCGCTCGGCGAGGGCGTTGTTCGGCAACCGGCCGTCGGCGGCCAACTCGGTCAGGATCGCTCGGTCGACGTCGTCCAGCGCGGCGAACGGCCGCACATCATTCGGCGCAGGGGGCATGTGAACATCCTTCCGCGAATGCTACGACAACGAAAGCGGCTTCTGCAGAATCATCTTCGATTCTATTGCTCACAGGCGGCCTATTATTCGACGCTTCCGCCATGACGACGGTGGACACCCGGGCCGTGCACGCCGGCCGCGACGACCTCGCAGGCCTCGGCGTCCACGTGCCGCCGATCGACCTCTCCACCACCAACCCGCTGCCCTCGGTCGAGGGCGGCGGTGACGCGTACGAGCTGCTCGCCACCGGCGGCACCCTCCCGGCCGGCGCCAGCGCCGTCTACCAGCGGCTCTGGAACCCCACCGTGGCCCGGTTCGAGACCGCCCTGGCGGAACTGGAGGGCACCGCCGCGGCCGTCGCCTTCGCCAGCGGCATGGCCGCCCTGACCGCCGCGCTGCTCGCCGCCACCCGGGACGGCAAACGGCACATCGTCGCCGTCCGCCCCCTCTACGGCGGCACCGACCACGTGCTCGCCACCGGACTGCTCGGCACCGAGGTCACCTGGGCCCGCCCCGACGAGATCGCCGCCGTCATTCGCCCCGACACCGCCCTGGTGATCGTCGAGACGCCCGCCAACCCCACCCTCGACCTGGTCGACATCGCCGCGCTCGCCACCGCCGCCGGCGACGTCCCGCTGCTCGTCGACAACACCGTCGCCACGCCCGTGCTCCAGCAGCCCGCCCGCCACGGCGCCGCGCTCGTCCTGCACAGCGCCACCAAGAGCATCGGCGGTCACGGCGACGTGCTCGCCGGCGTCGTCGCCTGCGACGCCGACTGGGCCGCCCGACTGCGCCAGGTACGCGCCGTCACCGGAGCCGTGCTGCACCCGCTCGGGGCGTACCTGCTGCACCGGGGCCTGCAGACGCTGCCGCTGCGGGTCCGCGCTCAGCAGGCCGGCGCGGAGAAGCTCGCCGGCTGGCTCACCGGCCACCGGGCCGTGGTCCGGGTGCACCACCCCTCGGTGCACGACCCGGCCGGCCTGGTCGGCCGCCAGATGTCCGGCACCGGCAGCCTGCTCGCCTTCGAGGTACGCGGGGGCGCGCCCGCCGCCGCGGCCGTCGCCGGCGCCTGCGAACTGATCACCCACTCGGTGTCGCTCGGCGGGGTGGACACCCTGATCCAGCACCCGGCCTCGCTCACCCACCGGCCGGTAGCGGGGGAGGCCAAGCCGGGCGGCGGCCTGCTGCGGATCTCCGTCGGGCTGGAGGACCCGGAAGACCTGCGGGCCGACCTGGAGCGGGCGCTCGGGGTGAGCTGACCGGCGCTCGCCGGGCCAGTCGTGCTCGTCGCGTGCGTTGAGTCCGGTTCATGACTTCGGGCCGACGTGCCGGTCGAGGGTCGCGACCGCCTCTCGGCGGGCGACGGAGAGGGAGTTGCGGCGGTTCATCTTCCAGGCGATGCCGAGCAGATCGAGAGCCCACTGGCAGAGGTCCATGATGTCGGCGGACTCGTTGGTGAACATGTAGCGCGGGTAGACGTACCGCTTCCCGCGGACGGTGACCGGGTTGGCGAAGCGGGAGCCGTCGGAGTGGAAGAGGCCGCGGAGAAAGGCGCCCGGTTGTCCCTCGACGATCCCGCGCTGCCAGTCGGCCAGGACGATCGGCCGCTCGTGCTTCTTGCCCGGCCCGTGCTGGGGCAGCAGGCAGGGCCAGTGCTTGCCGTAGCTCTGCACGTTGACGCACCCCCGCTGCCGGACGTGCTGAACCTTGGTTGCCAGCACCGATCGCATGGCGGCGTCGCAGGCCCTGATCAGATCGGGCCAGGCGTTGCTGCATGAGATCCTCAACACTGGCACTCGAGCCGAGGTGACCAGGTGGCCGTCGCCGAGGTACAGGCCGAGCAGGTAGCTGTAGGCGGCAGGATCTGTCGGATTGTCGACGCCGGGCCGGCAGCGGAAGCAGCGCAGCGCCGTCCCCTGAACGACCGGCTGAGGCCGGTCCCGGCACCAGTGCCACACGGTGCGATACGAGAGCCCGACACCGCGGGCGGCATCAGCGACGGTTGCGCCGGAGAGGTAGAGCTCTCGCGCGCGTGCGCGCAACTCGGGTGGGTGCATACCGGCATTTTCGAACGCCCGTACGACAGTCTCGGTGCCCCCGGTGGGATTCGAACCCACACTTTATGGATTTTGAATCCATCGTCTCTGCCATTGGACTACAGGGGCCTTCGGTTTCTCGGCCTGCACAGGTTACCCATTACGCTAAGGGCGGCGACACCCGGCACGGCGGGTGTCGAGCACAGACTGGTGGGAGTGGCTCGTGGCCGAGACGCAGACGGACGCCGAGCGCAGGCGGGTACTGATCGCCGAGGACGAGGCGCTCATCCGGCTGGACCTGGCCGAGATGCTGGTCGAGGAGGGCTACGAGGTCGTCGGCGAGGCCGGCGACGGCGAGACCGCCGTCCGGCTGGCCGAGGAGCTCAAGCCGGACCTCGTCATCCTCGACATCAAGATGCCGATCATGGACGGGCTGGCCGCCGCCGAGCGGATCGCCGGCGCCCGCATCGCTCCGGTGATCATCCTGACCGCGTTCAGCCAGCGCGACCTGGTGGAGCGGGCCCGGGCGGCGGGCGCGATGGCGTACCTGGTGAAGCCCTTCCAGAAGAGCGACCTGGTGCCGGCGGTGGAGATCGCGCTGTCGCGCTACTCGGAGATCGCCGCCCTGGAGTCGGAGGTCGCCGGCCTCACCGACCGGCTGGAGATCCGCAAGACCGTCGAGCGGGCCAAGGGCGCGCTGATGACCACGTACGGGATGACCGAGCCGCAGGCGTTCAAGTGGATCCAGCGCACGGCGATGGACCACCGGATGACCATGAAGGAGGTCGCCGAGCGGATCCTCGCGGAGACCGCCGGCGGCGAGGTCGCCCAGCCGACCGCCTGACACCGGGCGGCCTGCCGGGTCCCGCAAACCGCCGTCGGTGGCTAGCATCGACGCGTGTCCACTCGGCGCGTGCTCGCGGTGCTCGGCGTCCTCGCCGTGCTGCTGGCTGCCTGCGATCCGGCGCCCGCGCCGCGTCGTGCCGAGGAGCCGGTCCGCCCGGCGTGGCAGGCGCTGACCCTGCCGGCTCCGCCGGGGCCGCCGGGCCGCGCGCTGCTGCGCGACGCGACCGCCTGCGCGGGCCGGTGGTACGCGGTGGGCGGCGTCGCGGACGCCGCCGGGGGCACCCGGCCGGCCGCCTGGTCGAGCCGGGACGGTACGAACTGGACGGTCGTGCCGATCGCCGCGGATTCCTTCTACGGCAAGCAGAACGTGCTCTATTCGGCCGGCTGCCGCGACGGTGTGCTGGCGGTCATCGGCGCGAAGGTCGGCGGCGCGCACGGCTATCCCCGGGTGAGCACCTGGCGGCAGCGCCCCGACGGTGGGCTGGTGGAGGTGTCCGCCTCGTTCGAGACGTACGGCGGGCCGAAGGCGGTGAACGTGTCCCGCCTGACGGGCGGGGCGGCCGGCTGGTTGATCGTCGGCAACCGGTCCAGCGGCGCGGCGGCCTGGGTGTCGCCGGACGCGGCGGAGTTCGCCCTGGTGGAGGGGGCGCCGGAGCTGGCCAGCGACGGGCGCGGGGTCAGCTGGGCGTTCGACGCGGTGGGCGTACCCGGGGGTTGGCTGGCGGTGGGCGGCGTGCTGCCGGCGGGCCGGATCGACCGCGACCCGGTCGCCTGGTCGTCGGCGGACGGCCGCACCTGGCGGCGGACGTTGCTGCCCGGTACCGACCGTTACGAGGAGTTGCAGCGGGTGGTCCTGGTCGACGGCGCGGCGGTGGCGGTCGGGCTGCGGGGCGGGGCGTTCGGCGCCTGGCGGCGCGACGGTGACCGGTGGGCGGCCGCCGGCGGCTTCGGCGGGGCGGCGCCGTCGCAGGTGCCGTCGGTGGACGGCCTGGTCGGGGCGGGTGGGCGGCTGGTGGCGGCGGTTTCCGACGGGAAGTCCCGTTCGGTCTGGACGTCCGCTGACCGGGGTGGGTCCTGGCAGCGGCTGGAGCTGCCCGGTCCGGTGCCGGCCGGGGCGGACCGGGACGTGGCGCTGGCGGCGGTGGGTGAGCGGCTGTGGATCTTCACCGACGACGGTGTCCGTTCCGCGGCCTGGTCGGCCCCGATGCTCGCCGCCCGGCGGTGAGGGCACAGCTGGGGCTTAAGGACCGCTCAGGGAACCACCTGTTACGGCGTCCGTATCGATCCCGCACGTCTTCGTAACGGTTTGGCAGACCACGCCCCAAGCCCTTCCTCGACCGTATGAGTGTCGGTACGCTCCGCCATCACGAGCCGTAACGCAGGGGCGTCCCTGCCGGGTGGGGTGGTGGTGCGGGCTGTACTCTCGCCGTCCTTCTCGGTGCCGTCGCCATCTGCTTCTGGAGGAGGTCAGGAAGCCGTGAGGCGTAGCTATGTACGGGTGCTCGGAGCCGCCGCAATCGCTGCGGCGATGGTCGGCGCCGCGGGTTGCCAGGACTCTGGCGGTGGCAGCGGCACCGCGTCCGGCGACTGCGGTGGCAAGATCGCTATCTTCGGCGCGTTCACCGGTGACAACGCGGGCCTGGTCCTGCCGTCGCTGAACGGCGCGAAGCTCGCCGTCAAGCAGTTCAACGAGAAGAACAAGGACTGCAAGGTCACCATGCAGGAGTTCGACACCCAGGGTGACCCTGCGGTGGCGACCCCGTTCGCGAACCAGATCGCCGGTGACAACTCGTTCCTCGGTGTCATCGGTGGTCACTTCTCCGGCGAGTCCGACGCCACCATGCCGATCTACCAGGCCGCCGGCCTGGCCATGGTGAGCCCGTCGGCGACCCGGGCCGACCTGACCCAGAAGGGCAACAAGTCCTTCTTCCGGGTGGTCGGCCACGACGGCACCCAGGCGGGCGCCGTGGCGACCTACCTGAAGTCGCAGAACGCGGCGAAGGTCTTCGCCATCGACGACGGCAGCGCCTACGGCGCGGGCATCACCGCCGAGCTGGGCAAGAACCTGCAGCTCGCCGGCACCGACAAGATCCAGGAGAAGCAGTCGCAGTTCGACGCGACGATCTCCAAGATCAAGGCGGCCCAGGCGGACTTCGTCTTCTACGGCGGTTACACCCGTGAGGCGGCCCCGCTGGTCAAGCAGATGCGCGCGGCCGGTGTCCAGGCCAAGTTCGTCGGCCCGGACGGTCTGTACGACCCGGCGTTCCCGCAGGGCGCGTCGGGTGGCGCCGAGGGCGCCATCATCACCTGCCCCTGCCTCCCGGCCGACAAGGCCGGCGGCACCTTCTCCGCCGACTACCAGAAGGAGTTCGGCCAGGCGCCGGGTTCCTACGGCGCTGAGGGCTTCGACGCGGCGCAGATCTACCTGGACGCGTTCAAGGACGGCAAGAAGAGCCGGGCCGACATCCTCGCCTACGTGAAGTCCTACGACAAGCAGGGCGTCTCGAAGTACATCAAGTTCGACGACAAGGGCGATGTCGACCCGTCGAAGGTCGTCATCTGGGCGTACCAGATCAAGGGCACGGAGATCACTGCTCTGCAGGAGCTCAAGCTCAGCTGACGTCATGGCACTGGAGTGCGGCCGGGGAGTCGTCCCCGGCCGCACTCGATGCAAGGAGACCCCGGTGAATTTCGACGAACTCTTCGGCCACCTCGGCCAGCACACCGTCGACGGGTTGTCCAAGGGGGCGATCTACGCCCTGATCGCCCTGGGCTACACCCTCGTCTACGGCGTACTGCGACTGATCAACTTCGCCCACTCCGAGGTCTTCATGGTCGGCACCTTCGCGGTGCTGGGCGTGTGGACCGCCTTCGGGGTGGAAAATAACCCGCCGGCCGGCCAGGCCATCCTCTTCCTGGTGCTCGGCCTGATCGCCGCGGCGGTCGCCTCGGGCGGCACGGCCCTGGCGATCGAGCGGATCGCGTACCGCCCGCTGCGGCGCAAGAACGCGCCGCCGCTGATCTTCCTGATCACCGCGATCGGCCTCTCCCTGGTGCTGGTCGAGGTCTTCGGCCTGCTCCTGCCCGACGTGGCGGGCGGCGCGCTGCCGTCGCTGTTCGGCCGGGCCCGGCAGATCGTCGGCATGCCGACGATCATCAAGCAGGAGACGCTGTTCGAGATCGGCGGTACGTCGATCACCAACATCCAGGTGATCGTTTTCGTCTCCGCCGTGGTGATGATGGCCATTCTCGACTGGTTCATCAACCGCACCCGCTACGGCCGGGGCGTGCGGGCGGTGGCGCAGAACCCGGAGACGGCCGCGCTGATGGGCGTCAACCAGGAGCGCGTGATCATGCTGATCTTCGTGCTGGGCGGGATCATGGCCGGCGCGGCCGCGCTGCTGTGGAGCATGCGATTCGGCTTCACCCAGAACAGCATCGGCTTCGTGCTCGGCCTCAAGGCGTTCACGGCCGCGGTGCTGGGCGGCATCGGCAACCTGCGGGGCGCGCTGGTGGGTGGTCTGTTCCTCGGCATCGTCGAGGTCTACGGCGCCACGCTCTTCGCCTCGAACTGGGAGGACGTCATCGCATTCATCGTCCTCATCGTGGTGCTGATGTTCCGCCCGACCGGCCTGTTGGGTGAGTCGCTCGGGAGGGCCCGCGCATGATCGACAAGATTCGGAACGCAGACCGCCGGCGGGTCGGCATGCTGACCTCCGTCGGTGACCGATTCGGCGCGCTGCCGAAGTGGCAGCGGATCGCGGCACTCGTGGCCCTGGTGGCCTTCCTGTACTACCTGCCGCTGCTCGGCATCCCCGGCCTCACCTGGCTGCGCACCGACTCGATCGCGGGTGGCAACAACTGGGCCGGCGTGCTCTTCGTCTGCGCCATCTACGTGCTGGTCGCGATCGGTCTGAACGTGGTGGTCGGCCTGGCCGGCCTGCTCGACCTCGGCTACATCGGCTTCTTCGCCGTCGGCGCGTACAGCGTCGCGCTGTTCGGCTCGGTGAACTCGCCGGTGGTGAAGTGGATCCAGAACGAGTTCGACCTGCCGCCGACCTGGGCGGTCACCTGGTCGATCTGCCTGCTCCTGGCGATCGTGCTCACCATGGTCTTCGGAGTGCTGCTGGGCTGGCCGACGCTGCGGCTGCGCGGCGACTACCTGGCGATCGTGACGCTCGGCTTCGGCGAGATCATCCGGATCGTGGCCCGCAACGCCAACGGGGTCACCAACGGCCCGCAGGGCATCTCCGCGATCCCGGGCCCGGAGGGTCCGCCGTCGGCGGAGAACGAGTGGTTCGGCCTGATCGACGCGAAGCCGTGGTACTGGCTGGCGATCACCGTGGTGCTGCTGATGGTCATCGCGGTGCGCCGCCTGGAGCGCAGCCGGGTCGGCCGCGCCTGGCTGGCCGTCCGCGAGGACGAGGACGCCGCGGCGGTGATGGGTGTCTACCCGTTCAAGTTCAAGCTGTGGGCGTTCGCCATCGGCGCGGCGCTCGGCGGCCTGTCCGGGTTCCTCTTCGCCAGCCGGAACGCGTTCATCGACCCGACCCAGTTCAACGCGAACCTCTCCATCCTCTTCGTCGCCATGGTCGTGGTCGGCGGCTCGGGGAACATGGTCGGGGTTTCGCTCGGTGCGGTGCTGCTGGCCTACCTCCCGGAGCGGTTCCGGGAGATCGCCGACTACCGGTGGCTGGCCTTCGGCCTGGCCATGGTGCTGGTGATGATCCTGCGCCCGCAGGGCCTCGTCCCCAGCCGGCGGCGGGCCCGTGAGCTGAAGGACCGCGCGGCGGAGGCAGAGGAGGCGCCCGCTCATGTCTGACGAGACCACCAGCACCGCGACGCCGAAGATCCCGGCCCAGCCGGGTCCCCGGACGGTGCTGCTCGAAGTCGACGACGTCACGCTCCGCTTCGGCGGCGTGGTCGCCCTCGACAAGATCGATTTTCAGATCTACGAGGGCGAGATCCTCGGCCTGATCGGGCCGAACGGCGCCGGCAAGACCACCAGCTTCAACGTGATGACCGGCGTCTACAAGCCCACCTCGGGCGCGGTCCGGTTCCGCGGCGAGCGGGTCACCGGGCGCAAGCCGCACCAGATCAGCCGGCTGGGCATCTCGCGGACGTTCCAGAACATCCGCCTGTTCCCGGAGATGACCGCGCTGGAGAACGTCATGGTCGGGACCGACTCCCGGCACAAGACCAGCGTGCCGGGGGCGCTGTTCCGGCTGCCCAGGTTCAAGCCGAAGCCGCACGAGGTCCCGCAGGTCACCGCACCGGATGGCATCAAGCGGTCGTGGCAGCAGCTGCGCCGGTCGTGCGCGCAGACCTTCGGGCTGTCCCGGCACATCCTGGAGGAGCGGGCCGCCGAGGCCAAGGCGCTGGAGCTGCTGCGCTTCGTCGGGATCGCCGACCGCGCCAACGACGAGGCCCGCAACCTGCCCTACGGCTACCAGCGTCGGCTGGAGATCGCCCGGGCGCTGGCCACCGAGCCGAAGCTGCTCTGCCTGGACGAGCCGGCCGCCGGCTTCAACCCGGCGGAGAAGGAGGAACTGCTCACCCTGATCCGGAAGATCCGCGACATGGGGCTGACCGTGCTGCTCATCGAGCACGACATGCGCCTGGTCATGGGGGTCACCGACCGGATCGTGGTGCTGGAGTTCGGCCGCAAGATCGCCGAAGGGGCGCCCGCCGAGGTCAGTCGGGACCCGAAGGTGATCGCCGCATACCTGGGGGAGTCCGCCGATGACGCTGCTTGAGCTGAATGACGTAAGCGTCGCGTACGGCCGCATCGAGGCCCTGCACGGCATCAGCCTGACCGTCAACGAGGGCGAGGTGGTGGCCCTGATCGGCGCGAACGGCGCCGGCAAGACCACCACCATGCGGGCGATCTCCGGGACCCGGGCGCTCTCCGGTGGCCGGGTCACCTTCAACGGCGAGGACATCAGCAAGCTCCGGGCCGACCTGCGGGTCGTCCGAGGGCTCTGCCAGTCGCCCGAGGGTCGGCAGATCTTCCCCGGCATGACCGTCATGGAGAACCTGGACATGGGGGCGTACACCCGGCGGGACTCCGCCGGCATCGCCGCCGACCTGGACCGGGTGCTGACCCTCTTCCCACGGCTGCGCGAGCGGCGCAAGCAGGCCGGCGGCACGCTCTCCGGTGGTGAGCAGCAGATGCTCGCCGTCGGCCGGGCGCTGATGAGCCGTCCGAAGCTGCTGCTGCTGGACGAGCCGTCGATGGGTCTGGCCCCGATGGTCATCCGGCAGATCTTCGACATCATCACGGAGATCAACCAGCAGGGCACCACGATCCTGCTGGTGGAGCAGAACGCCCAGCAGGCGCTCTCCCGGGCGCACCGGGGCTACGTGCTGGAGACCGGTCGGATCGTGAAGGAGGGGTCCGGTCAGGACCTGCTCACCGACCCGGCGGTCAAGGAGGCGTACCTCGGCGTGGCGTGAGCCGCGTCGGAGCGTCGGCGGCCGTCCGTCCCCCAGGGGGCGGGCGGCCGTCCGGCGTCCGCCCGGATGTCGGTTTCCCTCCTGCGAGCGCGGTGCCGCCGGCCGGAGATGTCGGGCGTTGCGACTAGAGTCGCTGCCGTGACAGCTACGACCCCGCGCCTGCTCCTCGTCGACGGACACTCGATGGCATACCGGGCCTTCCACGCCCTGCCGGTGGAGAACTTCTCCACCACGACCGGGCAGCCGACCAACGCGGTCTACGGCTTCACCTCGATGCTGATCAACGTGCTCCGCGACGAGCAGCCGACGCACATCGTCGTCGCCTTCGACGTCTCCCGCCGCTCCTTCCGCACCGAGAAGTACGCCGAGTACAAAGCCGGCCGCAAGGAGACCCCGACCGACTTCAAGGGCCAGGTCAGCCTGATCAAGGAGGTCCTCGACGCACTGCGCGTGCCGGTGGTGGAGAAGGAGGGCTTCGAGGCCGACGACGTCATCGCCACCCTCGCCTGCCAGGCCCGCGACCAGGGCATGGAGGTGCTGATCAGCAGCGGCGACCGGGACGCCCTCCAGCTCGTCGGCGAGCGGGTCACCCTGCTCTACCCGCGCAAGGGCGTCTCCGACCTGGCCCGGATGGACCCGGCCGCCGTCGAGGCGAAGTACGGCGTCGGCCCCGAGCGCTACCGCGACCTGGCCGCGCTGGTCGGCGAGGACAGCGACAACCTCTCCGGCGTCGACGGCGTCGGCCCGAAGACCGCCGCCAAGTGGATCAACCTGTACGGCGGCGTCGACGGTGTGGTGGCCAGCGCCGACGCGATCAAGGGCAAGGCCGGCGACAACCTGCGGGCCCAGCTGTCCCGGGTGATCCGCAACTACGAGATCAACTGCCTGGTCTCCGACCTCGACCTGCCGCTGCGCCCCGAGGACGCCCGCTGGACCGGCTGGGACCGGGAGGCCGTGCACCAGGTCTTCGACACCCTGCAGTTCCGCATCCTGCGCGACCGCCTCTACCAGTACCTGGAGGCCGTCGAGCCGGAGGCCGAGGCCGGCTTCGACCTGGCCGGCGAGGTGCTGACCGAGCCGGGCGCGCTGGCCGGCTGGCTGGAGACGCACGCCCCGGCCGGCACCCCGGTGGGGCTGGCGGTCAAGCTCGACACCGGCCCGAACCGCCGGCACACCGCCTCGGTCACCGGGATGGCGCTCGCCACCGCTGGCGGCGCGGCGGCCTGGTTCGACCCGGCCGGGCTGGAGCCGGGCGACGAGTCGGCGCTGGCCGGCTGGCTGGCCGACCCGCAGCGCCCCAAGGTGCTGCACGACAGCAAGCCGGCGGTGCTGGCGCTGGCCGCGCACGGCTGGTCGCTGGAGGGCATCGCCCGCGACACCCAGATCGCCGCCTACCTGGCCCGCCCCGACCAGCGTTCCTACGACCTGACCGACCTGGCGCTGCGCTACCTGCACCGCGAGCTGCGGGTCGACGCCCCGGAGACCGGCCAGCTCACCCTCGACGGTCTGGGCGACGAGGGCGTCGTCGAGCAGAACCTGATGCTCCAGGCCCGGGCCACCCTCGACCTGGCCGACGCGATCGACGCGGAGCTGTCCCGCGACGGTGAGCAGCCCAACCGGCTGATGGCCGGGGTGGAGCTGCCGCTGATGCGGGTGCTGGCCGGCATGGAGCGGATCGGCATCGCCGCCGACACGCAGTACCTGTCGGAGCTGGAGGCGCACTTCGCGGCCGAGGTGAAGGCCGCGGCGCAGGGCGCGTACGAGGCGGTGGGCCGCGAGTTCAACCTCGGCTCGCCCAAGCAGTTGCAGGAGATCCTCTTCGGCGAGCTGGGCCTGCCCAAGACCAAGAAGATCAAGACCGGCTACACCACCGACGCCGACGCCCTGCAGTGGCTCTACGCGCAGAACCCGCATCCGGTGCTGGAGCACCTGCTGCGCCACCGGGACGTCGCCAAGCTCAAGTCGACCGTGGACGGCCTGCTCAAGTCCGTCTCCGACGACGGCCGGATCCACACCACCTTCAACCAGACGGTGGCGGCCACCGGCCGGCTCTCCTCCACCGAGCCCAACCTGCAGAACATCCCCATCCGCACCGAGGAGGGGCGGCGGATCCGCCGCGCCTTCGTGGTGGGGGAGGGCTACGAGTGCCTGCTCACCGCCGACTACAGCCAGATCGAGATGCGGATCATGGCGCACCTGTCGTCGGACGACGCGCTGATCGAGGCGTTCAACTCCGGCCACGACTTCCACGCCGCCACCGCCTCGTCGGTCTTCGACGTGCCGGTCGGCGAGGTCAGCCCCGACCAGCGCCGCAAGATCAAGGCCATGAACTACGGCCTGGCGTACGGGCTGAGCGCGTTCGGTCTCTCCCAGCAGCTCGGGATCAGCGCCGAGGAGGCGCGCGGGCTGATGGAGAACTACTTCGCCGGGTTCGGCGGGGTCCGGGACTACCTGCACGAGGTGGTGGCCCGGGCCCGGCAGGACGGCTACACCTCGACCATCCTCGGTCGCCGGCGTTACCTCCCCGACCTGGTCAGCGACAACCGGCAGCGCCGGGACATGGCCGAGCGGATGGCGCTCAACGCCCCGATCCAGGGCTCCGCGGCCGACATCATCAAGGTCGCCATGCTGCACGTCGACACCGCGCTGCGCGACGCCGGGCTGCGTTCGCGGATGCTGCTGCAGGTGCACGACGAGCTGGTCTTCGAGGTGGCGCCGGGCGAGCGGGAGACCCTGGAGGCGCTGGTGCGCCGGGAGATGGGTGCGGCGTACCCGCTGTCGGTGCCGTTGGAGGTGTCGGTCGGCGAGGGGCGGGACTGGAACAGCGCCGACCACTGACGCTCTTGTTGCGGTTGGGGGCTCCGGGGGGAGCCCACCCCGCTCCGGGCGGTCAGGCTTGATCCCTGCGCGGGGCGGGCTCCCCCCGGAACCCGACGGGGTTTCTGTGGTCGGTGCTGTTCGGCGCTGCGATCTGAGTGGTGGGTCAGCGGCCGGGTCCTCGGCGTTCCTTCGGCGGGGTGCCGTGTCGGTCGAGGGCCCGTCGGGACGGGCCGCCCGGGGGCGGAAGCGGGCCCTTGAGGGGGTCGTGGCCCCAGTTCATCAGCGACCAGCGCCACTTGGTGTCGCGTACGTCGCCGGAGGGGCGCTGGGCCATGTGCCGGCGGACGTAGCCGACCACCTTGCGCATGTGCTTGTAGTCGCCCTCGGACAGGTCGCCGCGCTTGCGCCGCAACAGGTCGATGATCTTCCGGCCGGATTCGTGCCCCACCGACTCGCCGCCCCCGGAGCGGCCGCCCTTGTGCCAGCCGACCTGCTTCGACTGGTCGGTCTCCAGCCAGGACGAGATCTCGCCGGGCTTCATGTTCACCGCCTCGGTGAACTCCTGGTACGTGTCCCGGCCGTCGTCACCTCTGCTCATGACGCAACGCCTCCGGTCGGTGGGCCACGTCCCGGCCCGAGTCGTCGTTGCGGATCCGGTACTGCGGCTCGTCCTCCGTCGCGTTGACGGCGTGCCCGCGTACGTGCGTGCGATCGATCAGCTTCTCCTTGACCACGCCGTACGCCCGGCCGCTGTGACTGGCCCAGGAGACGTGGTCACCCTCGCGGAATTCCCTCTGCTCGGCCATGCCGCGCGGGTACCCGCCGTCGATGCCCCGAAACGACGCACCCGGGCGTGCGGAGCGGTCAGCCGGCGGGCTTGTCGGTGACGAAGATGGCGGTGCCGGGGAAGAGCCGCCCGCGCAGGGGGCTCCACTGCCCCCAGATCCCCTCGTGCCCCGCCGGCCACTCCGGCTCCACCAGATCCCGCAGCCGGAAACCGGCGCCGACCAACTCGCGGATCCGATCGCCGAGGGTCCGGTGCTGCTCGACGTAGGTGGCCACGCCCGAGTCGTCCTGCTCGACGTAGGGGGAGCGGTCGAAGTACGAGTGCACGGCGGTCAGGCCCCCCTCGCCCGGGTCGTCCAGGAAGATCCACCGCATCGGGTGGGTCACCGAGAACACCCACCGGCCGCCCGGACGCAGCACCCGGTGCACCTCGGCCATCAGCGCGGCCGAGTCGTCGACGAAGGGGATCGCGCCGAAGGCGGTGCAGGCGATGTCGAACGCCCCGTCGGCGAAGGGCAGCGCCAACGCGTCGGCCTGCACCAGCGGTACGCGTACCCCGGTGCGGTCGGCCGCCTGCGCGGCGTGCCGCAACATGCCGGCGGAGAGGTCGAAGGCGACCGGCCGGGCGCCCTGGGTGGCCAGCCAGCGAGCGCAGGCCGCGGCGCCGCAGCCCACCTCCAGCACCCGGCGTCCGGCGACGTCACCGAGGAGGCGGGCGTCGGCCTCGCGCAGGCCCTCCGGGCACCAGACGAAGTCCGTGTCGCCGAGGAAGGCGCCGTGCTCGGCCTGGTAGTCGTCGGCGTCGGTGTCCCACCAGCCCCGGTTGGCCCGGCGGGTCTCCGCGTCGCCGACCCGCCGTCGGGTCACCCTGTCGTCGTCCACCCGCTCACGCTAGGCCCTGGCCCGGTCGACGCCGACGGCGACCGGCCGGCGGAGACGGCCGCGATCGGTACGGCGGGCGAGGGCGGTCTGCGGGCGCCGCGGCGGTGCGCTACCTTCTCTGCATGGTGGGACGGCTGTGACGCAGGAGACAGTCGGGACGCTTTTCCACCGAAATCTCCGCTTTCGCAGCTGACGAGGTCGCGAGGACCCGGGAGGCCTTGCACGCTGTGGTAATGCAGCGGGTAGGCTAGACGATGCGCTCGCGGATCGTGTGCCTCGGCAGGGAGCAGGTGCGCGGTCACCGGAGCCACTAATGATCTTCACTTGGCGATCGTTCGGTGTGCCCGATGGCGGATCCGCTGGCGCGAAATGGTCACCGCGACACCACGCCTGCTGTGACAACCCATCCGACCGGAGCAACCGCCCACATGACGAGCAGCATCGAGGCCCCCTCGAGCGCCACCCGGGTCACCCACGACGATCTCGGTTCCGAGGAGGCTTTCCTCGCCGCGATCGACGAGACCATCAAGTACTTCAACGACGGCGACATTGTCGAAGGCACCGTCGTCAAGGTCGATCGGGACGAGGTCCTGCTCGACATCGGCTACAAGACCGAGGGCGTCATTCCCTCTCGGGAGTTGTCGATCAAGCACGACGTGGACCCCGCCGAGGTCGTTTCGGTCGGTGACCACATCGAGGCCCTGGTCCTCCAGAAGGAGGACAAGGAGGGTCGTCTGATCCTCTCCAAGAAGCGGGCGCAGTACGAGCGGGCCTGGGGCACGATCGAGAAGATCAAGGACGAGGACGGCGTCGTCCGCGGTTCGGTCATCGAGGTGGTCAAGGGTGGCCTCATCCTCGACATCGGGCTGCGCGGCTTCCTGCCCGCCTCCCTGGTCGAGATGCGGCGGGTGCGCGACCTGCAGCCGTACGTCGGCCGCGAGCTCGAGGCCAAGATCATCGAGCTGGACAAGAACCGCAACAACGTGGTCCTGTCCCGCCGTGCCTGGCTGGAGCAGACGCAGTCCGAGGTGCGCACCGAGTTCCTCAACAAGCTGCAGAAGGGCCAGGTCCGCAAGGGCGTCGTCTCTTCGATCGTCAACTTCGGCGCGTTCGTCGACCTGGGCGGCGTGGACGGCCTGGTGCACGTCTCCGAGCTCTCCTGGAAGCACATCGACCACCCGTCCGAGGTCGTCGAGGTGGGCCAGGAGGTCGAGGTCGAGGTCCTGGACGTCGACCTGGACCGCGAGCGGGTCTCGCTGTCGCTGAAGGCGACCCAGGAGGACCCGTGGCGGCAGTTCGCCCGCACCCACGCGATCCAGCAGATCGTGCCGGGTAAGGTCACCAAGCTGGTGCCGTTCGGCGCCTTCGTCCGGGTGGACGACGGCATCGAGGGCCTGGTCCACATCTCCGAGCTGGCCGAGCGCCACGTGGAGATCCCGGAGCAGGTCGTGCAGGTCGGCTCCGAGGTCATGGTCAAGGTCATCGACATCGACCTGGAGCGCCGCCGCATCTCGCTGTCGCTCAAGCAGGCCAACGAGGGCTTCGTCGAGGGCGAGGAGCACTTCGACCCGACCCTCTACGGCATGGCCGCGACGTACGACGCCGAGGGCAACTACATCTACCCGGAGGGCTTCGACCCGGAGACGGGCGAGTGGCTCGAGGGGTACGACAAGCAGCGCGAGACCTGGGAGAACCAGTACGCCGAGGCGCGTCAGCGTTGGGAGGCCCACACCAAGCAGGTGCAGACCTCTCGCGCGGCCGACGCCGAGGCCGCTGCGAACCCGGCTCCGGCCGTCACCGGTGGCACCACCACCACCACGACCAGCACGGCCCCGAGCCGTCAGGCCGAGGAGCCGGCCGGCACCCTGGCCACCGACGAGGCGCTCGCCGCTCTGCGGGAGAAGCTCGCCGGCGGCAAGTGACCCGCTGACGACGACGGGCCCCGTTCCCGCGATCCGGTAGCCACCGGATCGTTGGGGGCGGGGCCCTCGCGCGTCTCCAGGCCGTTCCCCTCGCCGTTCACGCCGAGCCACCCCTGGCCGTGCCCGGCCGTGCCTGGCCGGTGCGGCGAAGCTCGGCCGCTCCCGGCCACGCCGTGGCCGACTGCCGCGGCCAGGGTGGCTTGATCCACTCCGTTTGCGGCGTATGGCGGTGTCCCGGGTTCCGGACACCGCCACACGCCGCAAACGGCGAGAGCGCCGTCGTTTTGTGGTGGGGGCGGTGATCCGGTTGACTGGTCCGGTGCTGATGGTGGGACTGACCGGAGGGATCGGCTCCGGCAAGAGCGCCGTGTCGGCCCGGCTGGCCGAGCGGGGTGCGGTGGTCATCGACGCCGACCGGATCGCCCGTGAGGTGGTCGCCCCGGGCACCGAGGGGCTGGCGGAGATCGTCGCCGCCTTCGGCGACCGGGTGCTCGACGCCGGTGGCGCGCTGGACCGGGCGGCGCTGGGCGCGGTGGTCTTCGGCGACGAGGTGGCCCGCCGGCGCCTGGAGGCGATCACCCATCCCCGGGTGCGGGCGCGTACCGCCGAACTGGCTGCCGCCGCGCCCTCGGACGCGGTGGTGGTCAACGACGTGCCGCTGCTGGTCGAGGTGGGGCTCGCGCCGACGTACCACCTGGTGGTCGTGGTGCAGACGGCCGTCGCCACCCGGCTGGAGCGACTGGAACGCGACCGGGGGATGCCCCGCGCGGAGGCGGAGCGGCGGATCGCCGCACAGGCCGACGACGCCCGCCGGCGCGCGGCGGCGGACGTGGTGCTCAGCAACGACGGCACCCTCGATGGGCTGCACGCCGCCGTGGACGCCCTCTGGCGGGACCGGTTGCTGCCCTACGAGCGCAACGTCCGTGCGGGCCGGGTGGCCCGCCCGGAGCGGGTCGTGCTGACCGAGCCGGACCCGACCTGGCCCCAGCAGTACGCCCGGCTGGCCGCCCGGATCCGACACGCCGTCGCCCCGGCCGACCTGCGGGTGGACCACATCGGCTCGACCGCCGTGCCGGGTCTGGCCGCCAAGGACGTGATCGACATCCAGGTGACCGTGTCGTCGCTCGACGAGGCGGACGGGGCGCTGGCCGAGCGGCTCGCCCGGGCCGGCTTCCCCCGGCTGCCCGGCGACTGGTGGGACAACCCCCGCCCGGTCGGCAGCGGGCGGTGGGCGAAGCGGTTGCACGGCAGCGCCGACCCGGGGCGCCCGGCCTGTCTGCACCTGCGGGTGGCCGACTCGCCCGGCTGGCGGTACGCCCTGCTGATGCGGGACCACCTGCGCGCCGACCCGGACCAGCGGGCCGCCTACCTGCTGCTGAAGCGGGAGCTGGCGGCCTCGGCGCCGGACAGCGGCGGGTACGCGACGGCCAAGGACCCGTGGTTCGACGAGGAGCATCTGCGGGCCGAGGAGTGGGCCGCGCAGACCGGCTGGCGGCCCTGACCGATCAGCGGCGGCCCGCCGTGCCGGCCCGCGCCGCCGGCGTCTTCGCGGTGATCGGTCCCGGCCGGGGCGGCACGATCCCGGCCGGCACCGGCGCAGGGGTGAGGTCGAGCTGGGCCCAGGCGCCCGCCCGGGTGCGCAGCTCCAGCCGGCGTGGCAGGCCGGTGCGGTCCAGCCAGTAGCGCAGCCGCAGGCCCTGGACGCGCAGCTCGACCACGTCCACCACCCGGCCGGCGACCCGGTCGGTGCGCAGCCGCACGGCGGCCGCGGGCCGGGCGGGCGCGGTGTCCGCCCGCAGCGCCGCGTCGATGAGCAGGTCGAGGTCGTCCAACGGGCGGGCGCCGGTCCGCCAGCCGGCCTCGGCCGGTGGTGGCAGCGGCGGGCCGTTGGCGGCCCCGGTGGCGCCGGCGCCCGGCCCGACCGGCACCTCCGCGCGGGCGAAGCCGTCCCGGTCGCGCCGCAGCAGGGTGCGCCGGCCGAGGGTGTCCAGCTCGGCCACCGACAGGTACGCCACCCCGTCGGACCAGCTCAGCCAGCCCGAGCCGCGCAGGTTCGCGGCGGTGCCGAGCGGGACGGCGACGCTGACGGCGGCTCCGGGCTGGGCCCGCAGTTGGGCGGGCAGCCGGGCCAGCCGTTCGGCCTCGGTGTCGGTGAGCGCGCGGGGCAGCCCGGGTCGGCCACCCAGCGCGTCGACGGGCCAGATGGTGGGCCGGTCGTTGCGTTCCAGCTCGACGGCGGCCGGCTGCCCGCCGGGCAGCCGGCCCTCCCACCGGTGCAGTCGGGAGTCCCCGTCGACCCACCAGCGGGGGTCGCCGTCGCCGGCCGCCGGCGGGGCGGGTGGCCGGGCGGTCGGGTCGGCGGCGGCGGCGGTGGGCCTGGGCAGCGGAGCCTGGAGGACGTCCACCGGCTCGCCGGCGAGGGTCTCCCGCCCCACCCACCGCCCCGCGCCGTGGCGCAGCGGATCGGCCGGCTCCGCCCGGTCCGCGCTCAGCCCGAAGAGCACGTCGAGCGCCCCGGCGAGTGGCCGGCCGGCGGGCAGGTCGCGCAGTCGCCAGCGGTCCGTCGGCGGCACCGGCGGAGGGGACGCCGGCGTGGGGACCGCGGCGGGGTCGGGGCGGAGCACGACGACCGAGGGCGTCGCCTGCACCAGCCCCCGGTCGGCGCCCGCGCCCGGGCCGCCCACGTCGAGGTAGGCCAGCGGCCGCGCCCAGTCGATCCAGCCGACCAGGTCGGTGCGGGCGGCGCCGGTCCCGATCGTCACCCGGACCCCGGCACGCACGTCGCGGAGGTTGGTGACCCGGGTCGCGGCCAGCCGCTCGGCCTCGGCCGCGGTCAGCGCCCGGGCCGGCTCCCCGGGGGCGGGCGCCCAGCTCAGCAGGCCGGCGACCAGCGCCGCGGCCGAGGCGGCGGCGACCACGCCGAGGGCGGCCAGGGTGGTGCGCCGGCGGGCGGGCTCCTCCGGGGTGCCGGCGACGGCGGCCAGGGCCGGGGGGGTGCGCTGCGCGTGCCGGGCGGCGTCGCGGCGGCGCCGGCCCGG
>NZ_JBAKHT010000020.1:0-129693 GCF_036906755.1 Micromonospora sp. CPCC 206171
ACATCCTTCCAGCGAGGAACGCATCCTCACAGGTCAGGAGTCAACCGAACCGGGGGCAGTCCCCACCAACAGGCGTGACTTCCCTGAGCCTGTAGCCGAGCTGGCTATGGGCAACGTCTGGCTTGCTGAGGATGTAGAGCGCTGGATTGCCCAGAAGCGACCTGAGTTGGACGAGGCATAGCGCCTGGCCTACGATGGCGACTCCGGAGTCAATCAACAGGGTGCTCTTGCGATAACTCCGGAAAAGGAAAGGGACAGCCGCCCCCACTGGCTGTCCCTTTTCCTATCTTGGCCTTATCGTTCTGCGTTGGCTGCCGGGCCGTCTGTCCTCAGTCACTTCCCAGCCGTGAATAGTTAGCGCTAGTTCGTTCCTGCCGAAATGCCAGGTGCAGAATCCCAACTCTCGGCCTTCCTTCATTACCAGTACAGACCAGGCGTACCCACACCTGTAGCAATCCATCGCTCAAACTCCTCTCGTGCCTGGCGCAGTTCTGCGCTTGCGTTCTCAATCTGCTTCTGCCTCTTGACGGCAATCTCAAGGGCTGTCTCAAGTCGTCTCTGAAGGCTCATCGTTCTCTCCTCATCCGTGTGCCTACTTAGATAATCGGGGCGAGGCGGAATCAAACTCGGTTACGGGCAAAGAAAAAGAGCCACCCTCTCGGATGGCCCCTCTTCCTGGTAGCTCAGTCTGCCTGCTGGCTCCATGCTCGTACGTCCCTGGTTTCCTGCCAGGTCACTACGGGCTGCTCCATGAAGTCGATGATCTGTAGCTCGATGACGTATACGTCGTTGCCTGCCGCATCGGCCTGGTCCTCGGTCACTACGTCAACCGCCCTGATGTCTGCGCCGATGTGCTCACAGCCGCAGGAGAGAACGAATCGGCGCAAGCCCTCTACCTGTCCCTGGTTGGTGAAACTCCAAGCCTCACGGATCTCGTAGCCGTTGATCGGTCCGTGCGTCACACACTCTGGCTTGCTCATGCTGTCACTGCCTTTCGGTAGTTCTGTAGGGTGCGAACACTCATGCCAAGCTCCTCGGCAACCTTCTGCCAGGTGCCCAGCTTTGGCTTCAACTCATCGGCACGCCTGGCGATTTCGGCAGGGTCAACCTTTCCGGAATCGGAACGCTCAGGATGTGCCGGAACCACGTGCTGACGCTGCTTGCGAGGCTTGCTGATCCGTGCCGGAACGGAAGGCTGCACAGGCTCCGAATCGGAATCAGCAACAGGCTCAGGAGCAGGGGAAACGCTCACGCTTGCCGGAACGGCAGGCTCAGGGAGCGGCAGGGGAGCGGCAGGCTGCTGATCGGAAATCGGCAAAGGCTGCTGATCGGAGGCCGGAACGGTCTGCCTCTTGCCGGAACGGGCAAGCACTTCCACAGTGAGCAACAGGGCAACTGCCGGCCATGCGGACACAACCCGACTGATGGCGTTAGGTTCCGCAACGATCACGTTGGCAGCCAGGGAAGCGGCTACGCCAACCAGGAACGCCAGCCACGCGGACCAGCGGGAGCGCCTACCGTCCCCAAGAGCCAGGGTGGCAACCAGGATCATGCCGTCTACCGACAGCGGCAGAAGCGTTGCCAGGAACGGACTCTGACCAGCCATCAGGGCTAGCTCTCGCATGTGGTCATAGCTGCCGACAGCGGCAATCACAGTGACCGCAACGGTTCCTGCGAGAGAGAAGAAGCGACGGGCGTTCATCGGTTCGCCTCCTGCTGCGCCTTCAGCAGGTCGCTGAGCTGCTTGTGCTCGTAGGCTGTCTCTTCCTCAGCAGTGGCGTAGCGCCAGTCACGACGCTGCGGCTCAGGCTGGGGCTGAGGCATCAGGCCAGCGATGATCAGCGTCAGCCCTGCCAGGATCAGCAGCACTGCACGGGCAATATCGATCTTCATCGTGGTTCCTTCCGGTTGTTGATCTCTCTTAAGAGATCGGCCGGAAGGCTTCTCAACCCTGGTTTAGCTGGGTCAACCTGCCTGTAAGCCCGCCCGGCACGAGATCTCCCGCTGGGAGCGCCAGGCCCGGGTGCCGGGCGACCGCTGGCTGCGCCGGCTCGCCCTCGTGCTCGACGCGCCGGCCGGGCTGCTGGTCGAGGCCGCCGGGCGCAGCCGGCACCACGGCCCGGTGGGCGCGGGCGGGTCCCGGTCCCGGTCGGCCCTGCTCGCGCTGGCCCAACGCTGGGTGGCCGACCCGTACGCTCCGCTGCTGGTCGCGCCGGCGGCGCACCGGTCCACCCCGGCGGGCGCACCCGGCCGGTCCGACCCGGGCGGGCCGGCCGGCCCCGGCGAGCTGGCCGAGCTGCGCCGGCTCGACGACCTCACCGGCGGCGCCGACCTGGCCCCGGCCGCGGCGTACCGGCTGCGGCGGGCGGCCCGGGCGCTGGCCGGGGCGGGTCCGGCCGAGCGGCGGCGGCTGCTGCCGGTGCTGGCCGAGACGGCCCAGCTCGCCGGGTGGCTGCACGCCGACGCCGGCGATCCCGCCGCCGGGCTGGACGCCTACCGGCTCGGCCTGCGGGCCGCCGCGGCGGCCGGTGACCCGGCGCTCGCCGGGCACGTGCTCGGGTCGGCCAGCCATCTGCTGGCCGGGGCCGGCGACCCGGAGGGCGCGCTGCTGCTGGCCCGCACCGCGTACGCGGGAGCCCGGCGGTCGGCCGGTCCGGGGCTGCGGGCGCTGCTGCTGCACCGGGTGGCGTTGGCGGCCGCGCTGGGCGGGCGGGCCCGGGCCGCCCGGCAGGCCCTGGACGCGGCGCGGCAGGCGGCCGGTGCGGTCGAGCCGGGCGCCGAGCCGGCCTGGCTCTACTGGCTCGACGACACCGAGCTGGCGGCGATGACCGGCCGCGCCCTGGTCGCGCTCGGCCGACCCCGGCCGGCCCTGCCGCTGCTGCGCGCCGCCCGGCGCGGTGGCCGGCCCCGCCGGGCAGCGGTCTACGGCGGCTGGCTGGCCCGCGGCCTGCTCCAGCTCGGCGAGGTGGAGCAGGCCTGCGCGGTGGCCGGGGCCGCGCTGCTGGACGCGGTCCGCGCCGGGTCGGCACGGGCCGCGACCCCGCTGGTCGAGCTGGAGCGGCGGCTGGCCGCGCACCGCGCCGAGCCGGCGGTACGCCGCTACGCCGCGCTACTCGCCGACGCCCGCGGTTTTCTGCCCCGCAGCCCGGTTCCCGCCCTCTCCCGACCGCCCGCGCCGGGGCGGCGGGGTGGCACGGCGGGCGCGGCGGGCGCGACGCGCCGACCCGGTGGGGGGACGCGGCCAACCTCGACCGGCTAGCGTCGGTACGTGACCCACGCTGCTCCCGTCTCCCCCGTCGACCGCGCCGGTCTGCGTCAGCGCGTCGACAAGGCCCTGGCCGAGTTCCTGGCCAACCAGCGCACCTGGATGACCGGCGTCGACGACGCGCTGGTGCCCGTCGCCGAGGCGATCGAGGCGTTCGTGCTGGGCGGCGGCAAGCGGCTGCGCCCGGCGTTCGGCTACTGGGGGTACCGGGGCGCCGGCGGGGTCGACTCCGACCACGTGGTGACCGCGCTGGCGGCGCTGGAGTTCGTGCAGGCCAGCGCCCTGATCCACGACGACCTGATGGACCGCTCCGACACCCGTCGCGGCGAGCCGGCGGTGCACCGGCGGTTCGCCGCCCGCCACCGGGCGGCCGGCTGGGGCGGCGACCCGGACGGGTTCGGCGACGCGGCGGCGATCCTCCTCGGCGACCTCTGCCTGGTCTGGTCGGACGAGCTGCTGCACTCCGCCGGCCTGGAGCCGCGGACGGTGGCCCGGGCCCGGCCGGTCTTCGACGAGATGCGCACCGAGGTCACCGTCGGGCAGTACCTGGACGTGCTGACCCAGGTCACCGGGGACACCTCGGTGGAGCGGGCCGGCAAGGTCGCCCGGTACAAGTCGGCCAAGTACACGGTCGAGCGGCCGCTGCTGCTCGGTGCCGCGCTGGCCGAGGCGTCGGCGGACGTACGGGCGGCCTACTCGGCGTACGGGTTGCCGCTGGGCGAGGCGTTCCAGCTCCGCGACGACGTGCTGGGGGTCTTCGGTGACCCGGCGCAGACGGGCAAGCCGGCCGGCGACGACCTGCGCGAGGGCAAGCGCACCTACCTGGTGGCGGCGGCCGTGGAGGCGACCGACGACGCCGGTCGGGAGCTGCTGCTCGGCCAGCTGGGCGATCCGGCGCTGGACGAGGCCGGGGTGGCGCGGCTGCGGGAGCTGATCAGCGCCAGCGGCGCGCTGGCCCGTACCGAGCAGCGGATCGTCACCCTCACCGACGCCGCGCTGGCCGCGCTGACCACGGTCGACCTCGACACCGAGGCCCGCCAGGCCCTGGTCGACCTCGCCATCGCCGCCACCCGCCGCGCCGACTGACCCCCTCCCGGTCCGTCAGAGTTGATCATGAAGTTGTTGCCCCGACACGTCAGCGTCGGTGGCAACAACTTCATGAGCAACGGGGCGAGGTGCCCTGAGGGTTAGAAGCCGAGGGCTTGGGCGCGGCGTTTGACCTCGCGGGCGTGGTCGCCGCCGAGGGTGGCCGCGGCGGTGCCGCCGGAGAGGGTGTCGTCGGGCTCGTAGAGCCAGCGCAGGGCGGCCTCGTCGTCGTAGCCGGCGTCGGCCAGCAGGTTCAGCACGCCGGGCAGGTGCTTGAGCGCCGTCTTGTTCGCCACCAGGTCGACGGGAATCCGGCGGACGCCGTCGCGGCGGACGGCGATCAACTCCCGGTCGCGGATCATCTGGTGGACCTTGCTGATCGGCACATCGAGCCGCTCGGCCACGTCGGGCAGGGTCAGCCAGGCGGCCGGGTCGGACGGGCCGGCGAGAGCGGCGCCGGAAGCCTCATCGGCGGGTACGGAATCGGTCACCCGACCACCCTGCCACGTCGCTCCGGCCCGGGCGCAGCGGCACCCCGGGTGGCCTGGGACAGCGCTGCGGGACGGACCGGATCGTGCCCCGGCTGTAGCATCCTGTTCAACCTTCACCCTCTGGACACATAGACTGCCTGCCGATGGACACACAGGTCGCCGACACGTTGCTGGGCTCGCTGCTCGACGGGCGTTACCGCATTCGCGGGCGCGTCGCGCGCGGCGGGATGGCGACCGTGTACACCGCCACCGACGAGCGCCTGGAGCGCACCGTGGCGGTCAAGATCATTCACCCGACCCAGGCGCCGGAGGCCCGCGGCCGGACGGCCGGGTTCATGGCGCGGTTCACCGACGAGGCGAAGACGATCGCCCGGTTGACCCACCCGAACGTGGTGGCGGTCTACGACCAGGGCACCCACGGCGGGCTGCCGTACCTGGTCATGGAGTACGTCCGCGGTCGCACCCTGCGCGACGTGCTGGCCGAGCGGCGCCGGCTCAACCCGGACGAGGCGTTGGCGATCATGGAGCAGATGCTCGCCGCGATCGCGGCCGCGCACCGGGCCGGGCTGGTCCACCGGGACGTGAAGCCGGAGAACGTGCTGGTCGCCGAGGCGCCCACCGGCGGCGTGGCGAACCTCGTCGACAGCGTGGTGAAGGTCGCCGACTTCGGCCTGGCCCGGGCGGTCGAGGCCAGCGCCGAGGAGGAGAACGGCAACCAGCTCATGGCGACCGTCGCGTACGTGGCGCCGGAGCTGGTCACCGACGGGCACGCCGACCCGCGCACCGACGTCTACTCGGCCGGCATCGTGCTGTTCGAGATGCTCACCGGGCGCGTCCCGTACGACGGGGACCGGCCGGTGGACGTCGCCTGGCAGCACGTCGACCGGGACGTACCGGCCCCGTCGACCCTGGTACCCGCGCTGCCCAAGGCGCTCGACGACCTGGTCGCGCGGGCCACCCGGCGCGACCCCGGCGCCCGCCCGACCGACGCCGGCGCCCTGCTGGCCGAGGTGCAGGTGGCCCGGGACGACCTGGGCAACCCGAACACGCACACCGCCGTGCTGCGCCCGGTGGGCGACGAGACCTCGGCGGTGGCCCAGCCGACCATGGTCGTGGCGGCGGTCCACCCGGCCGAGCGCCCCGCCTGGGCACGGCTGCCGGAGGGGGGCCAGCAGCGGACGCACCGCCGTCGGGCCGCCCCGGAGTCGGACCTCGGCGCCCGGTTCGCCGCGCTGCGCACCCGCCTGATGGGCAGCCAGCGCGGTCGGCTCTCGGTCGCCGCCGCGGTGGTGGCGCTCGGCCTGCTCGCCGCGCTGGGCGGCTGGTGGGTCGGGGTGGGGCGCTACACGGTCGCCCCGGAACTGGTGAGCCTGAGCAAGGCCGAGGCGCAGGCCCAGGCGGACCGGGCCGGTTTCACCCTGGTCTACGCCGAGCCCCGCTACGACGAGAAGACCCCCCGGGACAGCGTCGTGGCGCAGGATCCGGTCTCGGCCGCCAAGATCCTCAAGGGTGGCACCATCACGCTCACCCTCTCGCTGGGCCCGGAGCGGTTCCCCGTGCCGGACGTGGTGGGCAAGGAGTTCGAGCTGGCCGAGGTGGATCTGACCAGCGCGAAGCTGCTGGTGGCCAAGGGCACCCCCCGCTACGACGACAATCTGCCCGCCGGGGTGGTGCTGGAGACCAACCCGAAGGTCGGCGCCGAGGTGAAGCCGGGCACGAAGATCACCGTCATCCTGAGCAAGGGCCGGGCGCCGATCTCGGTGCCGAACCTGCTCGGCAAGAACGTCAACGAGGCGCGGGCCGCGCTGGCCCAGCTCGGCCTGGTGCCGGTGGAGACGTACAAGGACTCGGACAAGCCGAAGGACGAGATCCTCGGGCAGAGCCCGGCCAACGGCGCCGGGGTCGAGAAGGGCGCCCAGGTCCGGCTCGAGGTCAGCAAGGGCCCGGCCCAGGTGATCATGCCTCGGGTGGTCGACCTGCCGTGCCCGCAGGCCAAGCAGCAGCTGGAGAGTCAGGGCTTCCCGGTGACCGTGCAGTTCAACCCGAACGGGATCGTCCGGTTCCAGAACCCGCCCGAGAACTCACCGGTGCCGCCGGCCACGCCGGTCACCATCGGGTGCCTGTGACCATGCGACCCGTCGGCTCACACACTCCCACCTCGGGCGGACTGGCCCGGGCGGCCCTGCCGTACGTCGACGCGGCCGGCTCCGAGGTGGTGCAGGTCTACGTCTCCAACTCGCGTGGCTGGGCGCTGCCCGCCGGCGACCCGACCCAGGACGCGCTGTTCGCCGACGGCTGCGCCGAGCGGGGCGTCCCGGTCTTCATCCACGCCTCGCTGCTGGTGAACCTCGGCTCCCCGACGGCGGCGACGGTGCAGCGCTCGGCGGAGACCCTGGCGCACGCGCTGCGCCGCGGCCGGGCGATCGGCGCCCGGGGCGTGGTGTTCCACGCGGGCAGCGCGGTCGACGCGGGGCACGCCGAGGCCGCCATGCGGCAGGTCCGCGAGACGCTGCTGCCGTTGCTGGACGAGGCGGCGGCCGCGGGCGGGCCGATGCTGCTGGTCGAACCGAGCGCGGGCGGGGGTCGCTCGCTGGCGTCGCGGGTGGAGCAGTTGGGCCCCTACCTGGACGCGGTGGACCGGCACCCCGGGCTCGGGGTCTGCTTCGACACCTGCCACGCCTGGGCGGCCGGGCACGACCTGGCCGCCGAGGGCGGCATGACGGCGACGCTGGACACCCTGGTGGCGACCGTCGGGGCGGACCGGCTGCGGCTGGTGCACGCCAACGACTCCAAGGACCTGTGCGGTTCCACCCGGGACCGGCACGAGAACATCGGTAAGGGCAGCATCGGCGAGCCCGCGTTCGCCGAACTGATGGCCCACCCGGCCACCGCCGGCGTCCCCGTGGTGGTGGAAACCCCCACCGAGAAGCACGAGGGCCACGCCGCCGACATCGCCACCCTCAAACGCCTCCACCCCTGACCCACCCCGCGCACGCCTCCGGTCCCGCGCCGAGCCCCCCGCCCGCCCCCACCCGGCTCGCCTCGTTGATCAAGAGGTTTGCGTCAGTTCCGGACCGGATCCTGACGCAAACTCCTTGATCAACACGGCTGCGGCGGGCCCGGACCGCGCGGGCCCGGACCGCGCGGGCCGGACCGGCGGGCCCCTGACCGCGCGGGCACGGGCAGTGTGGGCACGGGCAGTGTGGGTGGTCGAAACGCAGCCGAGCCCCGGGCCGGGTGGGCGCGGGGCTCGGGTGCGGGAGTGGGTCAGGCGCGCAGCAGGCGGGTGAGGATCTCCACCGCGCGGTCGATCCCGGCGTCGTCGACGTCCATGTGGGTGACCAGGCGGGCGGTGCGCGGGCCGAGCACCGAGACCAGCAGGCCCTCGGCACGGGCGGCGGCGGCCAGGGCCTTCGCGTCCAGCGGGTGCTTGGTCAGGTCCAGCGGGACCAGGTTGGTCCGGACCGGCACGGCGAGCACCCCGAACGGGGCGACCGCCTCGGCCAGCCGGGCGGCCTTGGCGTGGTCCTCGGCGAGCCGGGTGACGTGGTGGGCCAGCGCGTACCGGCCGGCGGCGGCGAGGACGCCGACCTGGCGCATGCCGCCGCCCATCCGCTTGCGGATGAACCGGGCCCGGTCGATCTTCTCGGCGCTGCCGAGCACCAGCGAGCCGACCGGGGCGCCGAGGCCCTTGGAGAGGCAGACCGACAGCGTGTCGAAGAGCGCGCCGTACTCGGCCAGCGGCACGCCGTCGGCGACGTGCGCGTGCCAGATCCGGGCCCCGTCGCAGTGCAGCGCCAGCCCGTGGTCGTCGGCGACCCGGCGCAGCTCGCGCAGGATGGTCAGCGGGATCACCCCGCCGCCGCCCCGGTTGTGGGTCTGCTCGACGGCGATCGCCCGGGTGGGCACCGCGAAGTAGCCGTCGGGCCGGACCATGCCGGCCACCACGTCCGGGTCGATGTCCGCGCCGACCGCCGGCCAGGTCCGCGAGGAGATCCCGCCGTACGCGGCGGCGGCGCCGATCTCGTACGTGACGACGTGCGCGTCGGCGTCGCAGAGCAGCTCGTCACCGGGGGGCACGACGAGCTGGAGGGCGATCTGGTTGGCCATCGAGCCGGTCGGGGCGAACAGCGCCGCCTCGTGCCCGAAGAGCGCGGCGACCTCGGCCTCCAGCGCGGCGACCGTCGGGTCCTCGCCGTAGACGTCGTCGCCGACCTCGGCGGTGGCCATCGCCTCCCGCATCCCGGTGGTGGGCCGGGTCACCGTGTCGGACCGCAGGTCGATGAACTCAGCCACGCAGCATCTCCGCCACCAGGAAGGCCAGCTCCAGCGACTGCTGGGTGTTCAGTCGCGGGTCGCAGGCGGTTTCGTACCGATCGGGCAGGTCGAGGTCCTCGATGCCCTGGGCGCCGCCGAGGCACTCGGTGACGTCCTCGCCGGTCAGCTCCACGTGCAGGCCGCCCGGGTGGGTCTCCAGGCCGCGGTGCACCTCGAAGTAGCCGAGCACCTCGTCGACGATCCGGTCGAAGTGTCGGGTCTTGTAGCCGTTGGACGACTCGTGGGTGTTGCCGTGCATCGGGTCGCACTGCCAGACGACCTTGGCGCCGGCGGCGGTCACCTTGGCCACGATCGGCGGCAGCGCGTCGCGGACCTTGTGGTTGCCCATCCGGCTGATCAGGGTGAGCCGGCCGGGGATGTTGTCCGGGTTGAGCTTCTCGCAGAGCTCGATGGCCTCGTCCGGGGTGGTGGTCGGGCCGAGCTTGACGCCGATCGGGTTGGCGATCCGGGAGATGAAGTCGATGTGCGCCCCGTCGAGCTGCCGGGTCCGCTCGCCGATCCACAGGAAGTGCCCGGACAGCCCGTACGCCCGGCGGTCGGAGACCCGGGTGAGCGCCCGGTCGTACTCCAGGGCCAGGGCCTCGTGGGAGCAGTAGAGGGTGACGGTTCGCAGCGCCTCGTCCTCGGTCATCCCGCAGGCGCGGATGAAGGCCAGCGCCCGGTCGATCTCCCGGGCGATCGCCTCGTAGCGCTCGCCGGCCGGCGAGTTCTTGACGAAACCCTTGTTCCAGTCGTGCACGGCGTGCAGGTCGGCCAGCCCGCCGGCCAGGTACGCCCGGAGCATGTTCATCGCGGCGGCCGAGTTCGCGTACGCCCGGATCATGCGCTGCGGGTCGGCGATCCGCGCCTCCGGCGTGGCCTCCAGCGCGTTGATCATGTCGCCGCGGTACGCGGGCAGCCCGCGGGCGTCGGTCGGCAGGGACCGGGGCTTGGTGTACTGGCCGGCGACCCGGGCGACCTTGACCACCGGCAGCGACGCGCCGTAGGTCAGCACGATGGCCATCTGGAGCAGGGTGCGGGCGTTGGCCAGCAGGTGGCTCTCGGTGTTGTCGGCGAAGGTCTCGGCGCAGTCGCCGCCCTGGAGGAGGAACGCCTTGCCCTCGCAGACCAGCGCGAGGCGCTGCCGGAGCTGGTCGACCTCGTAGGGCGCGACCACCGACGGCACGACGTCGAGCACCTTGCAGACCTCGGCCACCTGCGCCGGGTCGGGCCAGGGCGGGGTCTGCGCCCGGGGCAGGTCCCGCCAGCGGTCCAGGCCGAGGGCCGCGTCCTCGGCGGAGTCGACGGTGGGTCGGCTGGTCTGCAGCCCGGGGCTGCTCACGGCGGGGTAGCTCAGCTGATGCCACTCATGGCGCATGAGGGAAAGCGTACGGCGACGGCCGGGGTGACCCGCCGTCGAGGGGGACGGTTCCGGCAGATGGGAGGGTCAGGGGTTGACCGACGGCTCCGGGGTGTGCCCGCCGGGCGCCTCGCCGGAGATGCACCAGTCGGCGCCGCTGCGGGTGACCGTGAACAGCAGCGGCCGGGATACCTCCCGGGCGCCGACCGAAACGGTCACCGAGGCGCTGACCTCCTGCCCGCGCGGGCCGGAGCGCACGTCGGTGATGGCCGCCTTGGGCACCTCGAAGTGGTCCGCGAAGTCACCGTTGGGGCCGGTGGCCGCCGTGTCGAAGGCCTGGTGCATCGGCGCGCAGAGCTGGCTGCGGCCGGCCGCGACGTCCTTGGCGGCCATCGCGTCGAGGTAGGCCTGCACCCGCTCGCGGGACTTGCTGGCCGCCTCCTCGGCGGGGGCGCGCCCGATGGCGGGACCGTCGCCCGCGTCGTCGTCGCCGCCGATCCCGCAGCCGAGCAGGGACAGCGGCAGCAGTGCCAGCGCGGCGACGCCGGCGGCGCGGTGCCTCGGGCGCATGGATCCTCCCCTCGCTGCGGACATCGAGAGATGCCGAGCGGCGAGTCTGTCACATCGACCAACCTGCATGGCAGGCCGTCATGCCCCGCCGCTCTCCAGTGCGGCACCCGCACGACCGATAAGGGGTGACGGATACCCGACGGCGGGCCCCGACCACCGGCCGAGCCGGCGGCGCACGGACCGCCGCCGGTGCGCCGGGAGTTGCGGCGGGGCCGGAGCGCCTGCCGGGGCACCGTCGCCTCGCGCACCCGACGGGGGCTGGCTAGTCTGCGGTGGTCGACGCGGCCGGCGCGTCGCCGTGGCAGGAGGTGACCGCCCATCCTTCCCGTGGCATCGGTCGACACCGCGTGGCTGCCACCGGCCGAGCGGTTCGACTTCTGGCAGGAGCTGGTGGCCCGGGAATCGGTGCCGGCCCGGATCAGCAGTGCCCACGCCGCCGACTTCATCGCCTCGGCGCGGGTGGTCGACCTGGGCGTGGTCCGGCTCGGCGAGTGGCGGTATCCCTCGCTGGAGCTGGACCGGACCCGCCGGATGATCCGCAGCACCGATCCCGAGCTGTACCAGCTGGCCCTGCCGCTGTCCGGGCACGGCGCGATGTCGCAGCAGCGGCGCTCAGCGCCGCTCGCCCCGTCCGGCTTCAACCTCGTCGACACCGTCCGCCCGCACGGCTCGTCGCACCAGACCGAGGGGGCCTCCGCCGGCCCGCTGCGCACGCTGACCGCGCTGGTGCCCCACGCGGCGCTGCCGCTCCCGGCGCACCGGATCGAGGAGCTGCTCGCCGCCGAACTGCCTGCCGGCAGCGGGATGGGGCTGCTGCTGGCCCGCTTCCTGCGCCAGGTCGTCGACCACCCCGAGCAGTACGCGCCCGCCGACGCCGCCCACCTCGACCAGGTGGCGCTGGCGCTGATCGCCGGCACCCTGGCCGGCCGGCTCGACGACGCCCGCGCCCTGCCGGTGGACGTCCGGGTCACCGGGCTGCGTACCCGGATCGAGGCGTTCGTGCAGCGGCACCTGGCCGACCCGGAGCTGACCCCGGCCGCGGTGGCCGCGGCGCACCACCTGTCGCTGCGGTCGCTGCACCGGCTCTTCGAGGGCACCGGCACCACGGTCGCCGGCCTGATCCGCGCCCGCCGCCTGGAGCGCTGCCGGCGCGACCTGGCCGATCCCCGGCTGGGCGGCCTGCCCGTGCACGAGGTGGCCGCGCGCTGCGGGTTCCGCGACCGGGCCCACTTCAGCCGGGCGTTCCGCGCCCGGTACGGCATGTCGCCCCGAGAGCACCGGGAGCGGGCCGCCCGACGGTGAGCGCACGCGGGCGGGGAGGGACCGTGGGTGTCCCTCCCCGCCGTGTGGGTGGTGCGTCGGCGCTCGGCTCAGCCGAGACCGCCCTTGATGGCACCGATCAGCTCGCCGTTGCCGGTGTCACCGGAGAGCTCCCAGAAGAAGGCGCCACCGAGGCCCTGGTTGTTGGCGTAGGTCATCTTGCCGCCGATGGTGGACGGGGTGTCGTAGCTCCACCAGTTGCTGCCGCACTTGGCGTACGCCGTGCCGGCGATGGTGCCGGTGGCCGGGCAGGTGTTCTTGAGGACCTTGTAGTCATCGATGCCCTGCTCGTAGGTGCCCGGGGCGGGGCCGGTGGCGGTGCCACCCGGGGCGGTCTGGGTGACCCCGGTCCAGCCCCGGCCGTAGAAGCCGATGCCGAGCAGCAGCTTGCTGGCCGGAACGCCCTTGGCCTTGAGCTTCTGGATCGCGGCGTCGGAGTTGAAGCCCTGCTGCGGGATGCCGGTGTACGAGGTGAGCGGCGAGTGCGGGGCGGTGGGGCCCTGCGGGTTGAAGGCGCCGAAGTAGTCGTACGTCATCGGCATGAGCCAGTTCAGCGACGACGCCGCGCCGGCGTAGTCGGTGGCGTCGATCTTGCCGCCGGTGCTGCCGTCGGCGGTGATGGCGGCGGTGACCAGCGCGCTGGAGCCGAACTTCGACCGCAGGGCGCCGACCACGTTCTTGAAGGCGTTCGGTCCGCTGCTGTCGCACTGCAGGCCGCAGGCGTTGGGGTACTCCCAGTCGACGTCGATGCCGTCGAAGACGTCGGCCCAGCGCGGGTCCTCGACCAGGTTGTAGCAGCTGTCGGCGAAGGCGGCGGGGTTCTGCGCGGCCTGGGTGAAGCCACCCGACCAGGTCCAGCCGCCGAAGGACCAGATCACCTTCAGGTGCGGGTACATCTTCTTCAGCTTGCGCAGCTGGTTGAAGCTGCCGCGCAGCGGCTGGTCCCAGGTGTCCGCGACACCGTCCACACTGTCGGCCGCGGTGTACGCCTTGTCGTAGTCGGCGTAGCTGTCACCGATGGTGCAGCGCCCGCCGGTGGTGTTGCCGAAGGCGTACAGGATGTGGGTCAGCTTGGCCGCGGACCCGCTGGTGTGGATGTTCTTGACGTGGTAGTTGCGGCCGTAGACGCCCCACTCGGCGAAGTAGCCGACGATCTTCTTGCCCCCGGTCGGGGGCGGGGTGGTGGGCGGCGGGGTGGTCGGCGGCGGCGTGGTCGGCGGGGTCGTGGTGGGCGGGGTGGTGGTCGGCGGCGCGGTGGTGGTCGGCGGCGGGGTGCTGCCGCCGCCGCACGGCGCGCCGTTGACGGTGCAGTTCAGCGGCGCCTTGTACGCCCCGGTGCCGTTGTAGCCCCAGCTGAAGCTGGCGCCGGGGCCGAGCGGGCCGGCCCAGCTCTTCTTGACCGCGACGTAGTGGTTGCCGCTGCTGGTGACGTCGGCGTCCCAGAAGCTGCTGATGGTGGTGCCCGACGGCAGGTCGAACTCGATGCGCCAGGTGTCGACGCTGGAGCTGGAGCCGTTGGCGACGGTCACGCGGGTCTCGTGGCCGGTCCCCCAGTCCTGCGCCTTGGTGAACGTGGCGGTCACGCTACCGGCGCCGAACGCCGAGGTCACCGGCACCGCGGCGACGGTCAGCGCGACCACGGCGCCGGCCCAGAGGGCGCGGCGGAGCGATCTGTTCATATGGCACCTCCTCCAACAGTTAGGAAACTTTCCAGAAGATGGGGAGACGCTACTCACGCTGTCATCACTTCGTCAAGATGTGCATCTATCGATTTCCCGGTGGACCCCGGCGGCGCCCGCGCCGGGACGCGTAGCCTCGCGACATGACCGTCTTCGACATCGAGATCGACGCCCTGACCGGCGGCCCGGCCGACCTGGCCGCGTACCGGGGCCGGGCGCTGCTGGTGGTGAACGTGGCCTCCCGCTGCGGCCTCACCCCGCAGTACGCCGGCCTCCAGGAGCTCTACACCACGTACGCCGACCGGGGCCTGGTCGTGCTCGGGGTGCCGTGCAACCAGTTCGCCGGGCAGGAGCCGGGCACGGCCGACGAGATCGACGACTTCTGCCAGGTCAACTACGGGGTCACCTTCCCGCTGACCGAGAAGGTCGACGTCAACGGCCCGGCGCGGCACCCGCTCTACGCGGAACTGGTCGGCACCCCCGACGCCGAGGGGCACACCGGGGACGTGCGGTGGAACTTCGAGAAGTTCCTCGTCGCGCCGGACGGCACGGTCGCGGCCCGGTTCGCCCCGACCGTCACCCCGGACTCCGCCGAACTGCGCGCCGGCATCGAGAAGGTCCTGCCGGCCTGAGCCGCCGCCCGCCCAGGGGGCCGTGCCGTCCACACCGGACGAAGGCGCGACCGCGCCGCCCACCGGCCGGTGGGCGGCGTGGCGCCGCCGGGGCGGCGGTGGCGGGATCAGCCGGCCGCCGAGCGGAACACCGGGTAGTAGCCGCCGGACTGGCCGGCCGCCGTCGGGTGGTACGAGATGCCGATGTTGGTGTAGTTCAAGGCGTGCAGCCACTTCTCCCCGTAGCTGCACAACTGGTGCCCGACGAAGATCGACCGGACGTCGGCGAAGGTGAAGCCGGCGGCGGCCGCGGCGCTGCGGGTGATGTCGTCGACCAGGTTGATGCCTTCGTTGATCTTCGCGCGGGAGGTGGCGCTGAGCCCGACGCAGAACGTGCCGAGCTGGTAGAAGACCGGGTAGCCGACGACCACCACCCGGGCGGACGGTGCCCGGCTGCGGATGCCGTTGTAGACGCCGGCCAGCAGGCCGGCCAGTTGCGCCCGGGCCTTGTCCTCGGCGGCCTGGACCGCGGCCACGCACTGCGTCTCCCCCTGCAGCACGCAGGTGGTCATGATGGTGGAGAAGCCGACGTCGTTGCCGCCGACGGTGATGCTGACCAGCGTGGTGCTCGCCGAGAGCGCGGAGAGCTGGGTGTTGGTCACGCTGGTGGTGGTCGCCCCGGAGCAGGCCACCGAGCGGTACGAGGCGGGCCTGATGTTGGTGTTGTACAGCGCCGGGTACGCGCTGGTGCTGCGCTGACAGGAACCGCTCTCGGCGGTGTAGCTCCCGGCGCCGACGCCGGAGGCGTACGAGTCGCCGAGGGCGACGTACTGGTCGCTGGGGGATGCCTGGGCGGGCACCGCGATGCCGAGCGTGACGCCGAGGGACGCGGCGAGGCTCAGGGCGAGGGTCACGAAACGGGATCTCCGCACGTCGCACTCCTGGGGGTGGGAAGTGGTGGTGTGAGATAGATATCAATTGATTGACGCGGGTCGGAAGATCACCGATTGCGCGGCAGATGCAGATAGATACTTAGCGATACAAACTATTGCCAGTGATGCGATCGATGATGAAGGATTCCGCCACGGGACGATCCGTGCGCGCCGCCGGCCGAATAACCAAGCGCGGCGGTGGGGAATGCCGACGTCCACACCGGAGTTGGCAACGGACATGACAACTGTGGGACTGATCGGCAGCGGCAACATCGGTGGCACCCTGGCCCGGCTGGCGGTGGCCGCCGGTCACGACGTGGTGCTCAGCAACTCGCGCGGACCGGAGACGCTGAAGGACCTGGTGGAGGATCTGGGCGCGCGGGCCCGGGCGGCCACGCCGGCCGAGGCCGCCGCAGCGGGGGACCTGGTCGTGGTCACCATTCCGCTGCGGGCCTACCGCGAGGTGCCCGCCGCGCCGCTGGCCGGCAAGACGGTCATCGACACCAACAACTACTACCCGGAGCGGGACGGGCACTTCCCGGAGCTGGACGACGAGTCGACCACCACCAGTGAGCTGCTCCAGGCGCACCTGCCGCAGTCCAGCGTGGTCAAGGCCTTCAACAACATCTACTTCGCGCACCTGCGCGCCCTGGCCCGCCCGGCCGGGGCCGCCGACCGCAGCGCGCTGCCGATCGCCGGCGACGACGCCGACGCCAAGGCGGCGGTGACCGCGTTCCTCGACTCGCTCGGGTACGACGCGGTCGACGTCGGGCCGCTGGCCGAGGGCTGGCGGTTCCAGCGGGACACCGCCGCGTACGCCGGCCTCTACTCGGCCGACCCGAACGACTGGGAGCGGCCCGCCGCGAGGAACGCGGAGCAGGTCCGGACCGCGCTGGCCGCCGCCCGCCGCTACCGGGATGCGGGCTAGTGCTGCGCCCTTCAGGGCGGGGGTGAAGGCCCGCGCGGGGAGGGCCGCCAGGGCCCGAGCCGTGTCGTTGACGGGACGTCGGCAGACGGTGTTACGGTGGCCACGTGCGGGGCGAAGGGTAGTTCCGGAAGCTCCGAAGCGTCACGACGGACACAGCGTGACATTGTCGCCGCAGGGCTTGCGGAGACGGTAAACGCCTGTGGAGCGGACGTAAGACCAGGACTTGTCCTGGCTGGCCGCGGTGAAGCAGGAACCCACCCGGGCGTTGCGCGTTCCGCGCGCAGCGCGGAGGGAATCCCCGCCATTCATGGCGGCGGAGGAGGTCAAGCCGACAGCTGAGCGGCGACGCTTGACCCGGTGGCGGTGCCGGTCCGGCACCGCCACCGCTGCGGGCCGGCCCCCGTCGCGGCGTCCTGGCCGCCCGGCGCAGACCCAGCCACCCGGGAGGACGGGTCGGGGTCAGGCCGGCGAGCGCCACTCGTCGGCGAGCACCGACCAGACCTCGATGTCGATCCGGCCCGCCGGGCCCGGGTAGAGCTGCCGCAGCGTGCCGTCCCGGCGCATGCCGAGCCGCCGGGCCACGGCGATGCTGCGCGTGTTGGTGGCGTTGGTGCGCCACTCCACCCGCTGGATGCCCCGCTCGCCCACCGCCCAGTCGACGATCCGACCGACCGCGCGGGTGACCAGCCCCCGGCCCTCGGCCGCCGGCTCCAGCCAGCAGCCCGCCTCGCAGACGCCGAGCGCCGCGTCGAACGACACGAACATCACCCCGCCGACCAGGACCCCGTCGTCCCAGATGCCCCAGATGCCGCCGGCGTCGCGCGCCCACAGATCGGCGTAGCGACGCAGCACGGTCCGGGCCGAATCGAGGTCGGTGGCCACGAAGGACGCGCCGACCCAGGGCGCGATGTGCTCCCGGGCCCGGTCGAGGTGGGCCAGGAAATCCTCCGCACACCAGGGCGACAGCGGGCGCAGCTCGGCGGAACCGGCCAACGGCAGGGCGAACACGGCGACTCCTCAGGACGCGGGCAGGCTCAGGCGCAGGGTGGGGCCGGGGGTGTCCCGGAAGCCGAGCGAGCGGTAGAGCCTCTCGCCGGCCACCGACGCCCGCAGATCGATCTTCAGTACGCCGCGGTCCCGGTACCAGTCGAGCAGGCCCGTCATGCAGGCCCGGGAGTAGCCGCGCCGCCGGTACCCCGGATCGGTGACCACGTTGAACACGTAGCCGGTCAGTCCACTGGGGTTGCCCGGCCCGCCCAGGCGACGCTCGATGGTGCCGGTCGCGCAGGCGGCGAGCACGCCGGGCCGGTCGGGGGCGTCCACCACGAAGACGGCCATCGGGTCCGCCGGGTCGGCGAGCCGCTCGCGCAGCACCTCCCGGGCAGCCGGCTGCCACGGGCCGGGCGGCGGCGCCGTCCCGTCCATCGACGCCAGCATCACCCCGCGCAGCCGGACGATCTCCGCCGCGTCACCGGGTCCGGCCCGCCGCACCTTGATCATGATCGGACGGTACCGCACCCCGGCGGCCGGGTGTCGCAGGTTATTCCGCTGGTCGGGAACGGCGGCGACACGCGCGTCGGGAGTTGCGCCGCAGTCTCTTGGACGACACTCTGTGACCGGTCCCCTGACACGCCTCGGAGGCGACGTATGCCCCAGCTCCGTACCGCGCCCCGCCGGCTGGTCGCCGCTGCCGGGGCGCTGCTGCTCGGCGCCGCGCTGACCGCCGCCGCCACCCCACCCGCCCGGGCCGCCGCGCCACAGGACGTCGGGTACGTCCGCCTCGCGCACCTCTCCCCCGACACCCCCGCCGTGGACGTCTACCTCTCCGCGCCGGGCGCGGCCGAGCCCCGGGTCTTCCCCGCCGTCGGCTACGGCGTCGTCTCCGACTACCTGACCCTGCCCGCCGGCCGGTACGCGGTGGCGATGCGCGAGGCGGGCGCCCCGGCCAGCCAACCACCGGTGCTCACCACCGAGGTGGCCGTCGAGGCCGGCGCGGCGTACACGGTCGCCGGGGTGGGCCGGCACGCCGACCTCGGCCTGCGGGTGCTCGCCGACGACCTCAGCGCCCCGGCCCTCGGGCAGGCCAAGGTCCGCGTCGTGCAGGCGTCGGTCCGGGCACCGGTGATCGACGTCGCGGCGACCGACGGGCCGGCCATCGCCGACGCCGTCCGCTTCGCCACCACCACCGACTATCGCGAAATCGAGCCGGGACGCTGGCGACTGCGGCTGGGCGGGGACAACGGCCCGACCACGGACGCCGAGGTCACCCTCAGCGGCGGTCGGGTCTACTCGCTGCTGGTGCTGGACGGCCGCCGCGGTGGGCTCGCCACCGAGCTGCGTGAGGACGCCCGGGGCGGGGCGGTCACCCCGGCCGGCGGGGTGCCGGCGGGAGCCGGTGGGCTGGCCGGGCGCGGGCTCGGGGCGTACCCGATGGTGGCCGGCGCCCTGCTCGCGGCGGCCGTGGTGGTCGGGGCGGCGCTGCTGGTGCGGCGCCGGCGGCGACCGGTCTGGTGACCAGCCGGCCCGGCTTCGCGATCCGGCGGCACCGCGACCGCCGGGCGCCGCTGGCCGCGCTGGTCGCGGCCGGCGCGGCGGTCTGCCTCGCCGCCGGCACCGGCGTCGGGCTGGCCGGCGAGGCCGCGCCGGTGCCACCGCCGACCTGGCGGCCCGGCTGCGCCGTCAGTTGCGCGACGACCGCCGCCCCGCTGCCCGCGCCGCACGGTCCCCCCACCCGGGTACGCGTCGCGCGGATCGGCGTCGACGCCGACCTCGCGGAGCTCGGGCTGGACGCCGCCGGCCACCTGGTCCCGCCGGCCGACCACGACCGGGCCGGCTGGTACGGCGGCGGGCCCGCGCCCGGCGACCCGGGGCCGGCGGTGATCGCCGGCCACCTCGACTCCCGCCGGGGACCGGCCGTCTTCGCCCGCCTCGGTGAGCTGCGCGCCGGCGACCGGATCGAGGTTCGGCGGGGCGGGCAACGGCTGGCCTTCCGGGTCAGCGGGTCGCTGCGCACCCGCAAGGACGCCTTCCCCACCGCCACCGTGTACGGCCCCACCCCCGGCCCGGAGCTGCGCCTGATCACCTGCGGCGGCGCCTTCGACCGGCGCACCGGCCACTACCGGGACAACGTGGTGGTCTTCGCGGTCGCCGAGCCGTCGACCGACCCGCTCCCCCGCTCGGCGGCCGACTGAGCGTCCGACCGCTCGTCAGACCGGTCGGCGGCCGGCGAAGCCGCACTCGGCGCGGTGGTACCAGCGCACGTCGGTGTCCCCCTCCAGCCAGCACCACAGCACCGGCCGGCCGTCGCGTTCGCCGGGGAAGTCCAGCAGCACCGGGGCGATGCCCTTGACCTGGATGTCGTGGGAGTTCAGCTCCTCCAGCACGGCGTGCAGCCGGGCCTCCAGCCCCTTCACCTCGGCCCGGCCGCCGAGGGCCGAGAGCCCCGAGGCCGCCAGGTCTGCGCGGAGTTCGGCGAGGTCGGCGCGGAGCCGGATCAGCTCGTCGACGCGGGGGCGCAGGGTGGCCACCAGGTGCCGTGCCTGGGCGAGAGTGAACACCCGGCAAGTATGGGCCACCGGGACGTCCTCGGGCGGCCGAGCCCACGCCCGGACCATCCCGGGACGCCGTGCCTTCGGCCCGCCCGCCGGCGGGCTCAGTCGGCCTGGGCGGCCAGCTCGCGGGCCCGGTCGCGGGCCGCCTCCAGGGCGGCCAGCAGCGCCGCGCGCACGCCGTGCTTCTCCAGCTCCCGCACCGCGGAGATGGTCGTACCGGCCGGTGAGGTGACCGCCTCGCGCAGCTTCACCGGGTGCTCCCCGGAGTCGCGCAGCATCACCGCCGAGCCGATCGCGGTCTGCACGATCAGCTCGTGCGCGACCTGCCGGGGCAGGCCGAGCAGGATGCCCGCGTCGATCATGGCCTCGACCAGCAGATAGAAGTACGCGGGACCGGAGCCGGAGAGCGCGGTGACCGCGTCCTGCTGGGACTCGGGCACCCGGATGGTGGCGCCGAGCGGGGTGAACATCTCCTCGGCCAGCTCCAGGTGCGCGCCGGTGGCGTGCGCGCCGGCCGAGATGGCGGTCATCGCCTGGTCGACCAGGGCCGGCGTGTTGGTCATCACCCGGACCACCGGGGTGCCGTCGGGCAGCCGGCGGGCGAAGAAGCCGGTGGGCAGGCCGGCGCAGAGCGAGATGACCAGCTTGTCCGGCGGAACCTTGGGGCCGATCTCGTCCAGCAGGGTCGCCGCGTCCTGCGGCTTGACCGAGATCGCCAGCACCGCCGCCTCCTCGACCGCGGTGAGGTTGTCGACCACCCGTACGCCGTACCGGGCGGTCAACTCCTCGGCGCGCGCCGGACGCCGGGCGGTGGCCAGCAGCCGCTCCACCGGCCAGCCGGAGCGCAGCAGCCCGGAGAGCATCAGCTCGCCGATCTTGCCGGCGCCGATCACGGCGACCGTGTGCCTGCCCGCTGCCATCGCTGTGGTACCCCTTCCGTCACGGTGGCCGGCGGCGCGGCGGGTGATCCGTCGCGCCGCCGGCACCGGGCGATCAGCTGCCGAAGAAGACCTCGGCCTCGGCGTACCGCTCCAGCGGCACGGTCTTCAGCTCAGCCGTGGCGTCGGCCAGTGGCACCCGGACGATGTCGGTGCTCTGCATCGCGACCATCTTGCCCCAGTCGCCCTCGTGCGCCGCGTCGATCGCCTGCAGGCCGAGTCGGGTGGCGAGCACCCGGTCGAAGGCGGTCGGGGTGCCGCCGCGCTGGATGTGGCCGAGCACGACGGTGCGGGCCTCCTTGCCGGTCTTCGCCTCCAACTGCTCGGCGAGCCACTGGCCGATGCCGCCGAGGCGGACGTGGCCGAACGAGTCGAGCTCCTGGTTGTGCAGCACCATCTGGCCGTCCAGCGGCTGGGCGCCCTCGGCGACCACCACGATCGGGGCGTACTGGTGCTGGAAGCGCTTCTCGACGTACCCGGCGACCTGCTCGACGTCGAACTGCCGCTCCGGCAGCAGGATCACGTTGGCGCCGCCGGCGAGGCCGGCGTGCAGGGCGATCCAGCCGGCGTGCCGGCCCATCACCTCGACCACCAGGGTGCGGTGGTGGCTCTCGGCGGTGGTGTGCAGCCGGTCGATGGCCTCCATCGCGATGTTGACCGCGGTGTCGAAGCCGAAGGTGTAGTCGGTGGCGCCGAGGTCGTTGTCGATGGTCTTCGGCACGCCGATCACGTTGACGCCCAGCTCGTGCAGCTTGGTGGCCACGCCGAGGGTGTCCTCGCCGCCGATCGCGATCAGGGCGTCGACGCCCTGCGCGGCGAGGTTCTCCTTGATCCGCTCCACCCCGTTCTCAATCTTGAACGGGTTGGTCCGGGACGAGCCGAGGATGGTGCCGCCGCGCGGCAGGATGCCGCGGACCTCCGCGATGCCCAGCGGCCTGGACAGGCCCTCCAGCGGGCCCTTCCAGCCGTCCTGGAAGCCCACGAACTCGTGACCGTAGGTGGCGACGCCCTTGCGGACCACCGCCCGAATGACCGCGTTGAGACCTGGGCAGTCGCCGCCGCCGGTGAGCACGCCGATACGCATGATCTGCTCATCCTCCTGGAGCATCAGGTGAAGCCCGGATAAGCCCCAGGATATGTGTCAGATCAGACCATCGGCGCCGTTGCCGGCCCGGGGCGGGCCGTCAGTGCGCACTGTAGTCGGCGTGAGTGTCCGCCGACACCGCGCCCCGGCCCGTCCCACCGGCCGAAACGGGCTACCGGTCAGTAGCTGACCTCGTGGTTCTCGCCCACCTTCGGCGGCCTGCCGGTCACCGCCGCCCGGGCGAACCCGAGCAGGTTGACCACCGCGCCGCCCGGCGAGTCCCAGTACTCGGCGGAGTTGGCGTGCACCTTGATCAGCGTCAGGCCGGGGGTGTCCAGGCCGTCCGGGAACCAGGTCTTCAGCAGCGGGTTCCACAGCCGCTCGGCCTTCGCCCGGTCGTAGCCCTCCTGGGCGGTGCCGGAGACCGACACCCAGGCGTCGTGCCGCTGGTCGGAGAAGGCCACGTTCACCTCCGGGTTGACCCGGATCTGGCGCACCTTCGGCGAGTCCGCGTAGGCGAAGAACCACAGGTCGCCGTCGAACTCCGCCTCCTGCAACGCCATCGGCCGGCTCACCATCCGCCCGTCGACACCGATGGTGGTCAGCATGCAGATCCGGGCCTGCCGGATCAGCTCGGTCACCCGGCGGCGGGCGTCGGCGACGCTGGTCGGGTCACTACTCATCGTGAACTCCCTCGCATCGGCTCATCGAACCGGTGCCCCGGACAGAACGGGTCAAACCCGCATGGCCTCACCGGCCGGTCATCGCCCGCCAGCGCGCCAGGTTGTGCCGGGCGTCGACCAGGGCGTCGTGCCGGTCGGCGTCCGCGTCGGGCAGCTTCGGCCGACCCCGGTCGTCCCAGAGCTGGCGCAGCTCCTTGGTGAACCGGGGGATCTCCCGGGGCAGCGCCGGCATCGCCCCCCAGAGCTGGGCCAGCACCACATGGTCGTACGCGGCGTACCAGGCCCAGAGTTCGAGCTGCTCACCCGGGCGGTCACGGATCGGCTCCAGCAGGAACTCGTAGAGGTCGTCGCGGATGCGCTCGCGCGAGCGCCAGGCGCGCTCGGCCGGGGACGGCAGCTTGTCGAGCACGTTGCGGCGCACCCAGGGCACGGCGCGGGAGTCGTCGAACTGGGTGGAGACCGCGTAGAACTCGCGGCCGTACTCGTCGACGACACCGATCGACACGAGGTCGACGATGAGGCCGTCCTCGATGAATTCGCAGTCGTAGAAATAGCGGTAGACCATCGCGTCAATCCTCGCGTACGCCCGGCGGCGTCCGCCGCCCGGGTCCGTTCCCGACCGGCTCCCCACCCTTGCCACCAGGGCGAAACCGCACCTCAGCCGGCACACCGACCCCGACCGGCGGCGTCACGCAGACGATTTGAGGGGTGTACAGCAAGCGACTGGACCGTCATGATCTGATGTGTACCGCTACCGGACGCCGAATTGGTGTCAGTTCACCTCTTCAGGGGCCGTCAGGTTCACCCGGTGAGCGAGTTGTGGTCCTTGACCGGGGAGGGGTTGGGCCGTGGAGATGCGCCTGCCGGAGCCGGGTGACGCCCTGACGGGCGTGGAGATGTTCGCCGGGCTGGAGCCGGAGGTGCGGCAGCGGGTGATCGCCGCGGCGGTGCCGCGCACGTACCGCAAGGGCCAGCTGCTCTTCGTGGAGAACGACCCGGGCGAGTCGCTGATCGTGCTGCGCCGAGGGGCGGTGGCGGTGTTCCGCACCGCGCCGACCGGCGAACGGGCGGTGCTGTCGGTGATCCGACCGCCGGACGTGCTCGGCGAGGTCTCGCTGCTGGACGCCTCCACCCGTTCGGCGTCCGCCGAGGCGATCGAGGACTCCGCCGCGCTGGCCCTGTCCCGGCCCGCCTTCATGGAGCTGGTGCACTCCAACCCGCGCATCCTGGACGCGGTGATGCGCTCGCTGGGCGGCCTGATCCGCCGGCTGACCGAGCAGAACGCGGACCACGTCTTCCTGGACCTGCCCGGCCGGGTGGCCAAGACCCTGGTCCGGCTGGCCGGCGAGAGCCAGGCCCCGATGATCACCATCGAGCTCAACCAGAGCCAGCTCGCCGAGATGGCCGGCGGCTCCCGGCAGAGCGTCAACCAGGCGATCGGCTCCTTCGCCAGCCGGGGCTGGCTGCGGACCGAGGGTCGCCGGATCGTCGTCACCGACGTGTCGGCGCTGCGCCGCCGGGCCGGGATGAACGACCGCTGACCGCGCGACGCGGCCGGGCGCTGCCTGCGCCGGCCGCGTCGTCGGCTCACCGTCTCCGGCTCACGGGGTGGTGCTGGTCGGCCCCGCCCAACTGGTGGTGGCGCCGGTCGGCCCGGCCCAGTCGGTGCCGTCCTTGCCGTCACCGGACTGCTCGCTGACGATCCCCTCGGCCTGGAGCACGGCCAGCGTGGCGGCGTCGACGTCGACCGACTCCCCCGCGGAGTGGGCGACGCCGTCACCGTCGGTCCAGTCGCTCTCCAGCTTCACATATACCATGATCTCTCCCCTTGATCATTGATGGGATTTCGGCCGCCTGAATGTAGCTCTCCCAACCGGCCGGAGGAGTGTCCACAAGCCAACAGCCCGGTACCTGACAGCGCCGGCACCGGCGATACTCACGGTGGACATCGGGCGACGACCGGCAGGCAGACCAGTGGAGGGCGTCATCTCCGCGCAGTGTGACCGTTGTGGACGTACCGCCGCCGACGGCGACCGCTTCTGCGGTGGCTGTGGGACGGAGCTGGGTGCGCTCTGCCCGCACTGCCTGCGGCCGCTCGCCACCGACGCGGTGTTCTGCACCTCGTGCGGCGCGCCCCGCGCCGGTTCGGGCCGGCCCGTCGCGACCCCGCAGGAGGACCGCCGCCGGGTCAGCGTGCTCTTCGTCGACCTGATCGACTTCACGCCGTACGTCGAACGGGCCGACCCCGAGCAGGTCCGCGGCATGCAGACCGGCTTCTTCTCCGCCGCCAAGCGGGTCGTCGGGCAGTACGGCGGCGTGGTCGAGAAGTACATCGGCGACGCGGTGATGGCGCTGTTCGGCGCCCCGGTGGCCACCGAGACCGACGCGCTGCGCTGCGTGCGGGCCGGGCTGGAGCTGCAACGGGTGCTCACCCGGTTCGCCCCCACCGGCGCCGACGAGCTGCGCTTCCGGGTGGGCGTGGCGACCGGCGAGGCGCTGGTCGACGTGGCCGCCGCCCGCGACGGCGGGCAGGCCATCGTCGCCGGCGACGTGGTCAACACCGCCTCCCGGATGCAGTCGGTGTCGCCGCCCGGCGGGGTGCTGGTCTGCGGCAACACCCACGCGCTGACCAAGGACGCCATCCGGTACGCCGAGCAGCCGCCGGTCACCCTGCGCGGGCGTTCCTCGCCCACCGAGGTCTGGCTGGCCCTGTCCCCGGTACGCCGGCAGCCGACCGACCGGGAACCCGACGCCACCCCGCTGATCGACCGCGAACACGAGCTGGGCCTGCTGGTCAACGCCCTGCACCGGTCGCTGCGGGACCGCCGCCCCCAGGTGGTGACGCTCTTCGGCCGGGCCGGCATCGGCAAGAGCCGGCTGATCCGGGAGCTGTACCGGCACTCCGGGCGGCTGGTCGACGAACCGGTGAGCTGGCGTACCGGGCGGTGCCCGCCGTTCGGCGAGAACGTCACGTTCGCCGCGCTGGCCGACATCGTCAAGACCGAGGCCGGCATCCTCGACACCGACCCGGCCCTCACCGCGTCCCGCCGGCTGAGCGCGGCGGCGGCCGAGCTGGTCGGCCCGGGCGAGCGGGACCGGCTGGTCGACGCGCTGCGCCCGCTGGTCGGGCTCGCCGGCGTCACGCTGCCCGCCGAGGAGACCGAGTCGGCCTGGCGGCGGTTCCTGCTGGCGCTGGCCGCCCGCCGTCCCACCGTGCTGGTCTTCGAGGACCTGCACTGGGCCGACGACGCGATGCTGCGCTTCGTCGAGCTGCTCGGCGCCGCGGCCCGGGACGTGCCGCTGCTGCTGCTCTGCACCGCCCGCCCGGAGCTGGTGGACCGGGACCCGAGCTGGGCGGGCACCATCACCGGCTCGGTGACGATCACCCTCCCGCCGCTGCGTGACACCGGCATCGCCTCGCTCTACGCGCACATGTTCGGCCAGGCGGCCTTCTCCGCCGACATGCTCAGCCCGCTGATCGAGGTGGCCGGGGGCAACCCGCTCTACGCCCACGAGTACGTGCGGATGCTGATCGAACAGGGCGCGCTGCGCCAGTCCGGGCGGGGCTGGTCGCTGGAGAAGCACCTCGAACTGCCGATGCCGGAGAGCGTGCACTCGGTCATCGCCAATCGCGTCGACCTGCTCGACGCCAAGGACCGCGCGGTGCTGCTGGCCGCCTCGGTGGTCGGCGTGCAGTTCTGGCCGGGGGCGGTGGCCGCCGCGCTGGGCCAGCCGGTCGAGTCGGTGGAGCGGTCGCTGCGCCGGCTGGAGCAGCGCGACTTCGTCCACGAGCAGGCGGCGTCCACGATGGCCGGGCAGCCGGAGTTCCGGTTCCGGCACGTACTCGTGCGCGACGTCTGCTACCAGCGGCTGCCGCGTACCGAGCGGGTGGCCCGGCACGAGCGGACGGCGGGCTGGCTGGACGCGCTGTCGCAGAGCCGGGACACCGACCTGGCCGAGGTGCTGGCGCACCACCGCTGGGCGGCCCACGAGATCGCCCGCACGCTGGGCATGCCGATCCAGCGGTACGCCGGCCCCGCGCGGGCCGCGCTGCACCGGGCGGCCCGCCGCGCGTACGCCCTGCACGGGCTGGACGCCGCGGCCAGCCACGCGGGCCGCGCCCTCGGCCTGGCCGACGACAGCGACCCGGTCGACCGGCTGCAACTGGAGCTGCTGAGCACCGAGATCTCGTTCTACCGCGACGGCAACGCCTTCCTGTCCGGCGGCGGCCCGGAGCAGCTGCACGCGCTGGCCGACCGGCTGCTCGCGCACGGCGACGACGCCTGCGCCGCCCGGGCCTGGACGCTGCTCGGCCAGGCCGCCTGGCTGCGCGCCGACCGCAGTGCCGCGGTGGCCTGCCTGGACCGGGCGGTCGCGCTCTTCGCGCCGCTGCCGGACAGTGCCCAGAAGGCGGACGCGCACGCCGAGCTGGGCCGGCTGCACATGCTCAACTACGAGCGGGACGCGGCGGTGGCCGCCGCCGAGACGGCGGCCGGGATCGGCGAGCGGCTGGGCCTGGCGGAGATCCGCACCAACGCCCGGATCACCGCGGCCACCGCTCGCTACCAGGCCGGTGACCGGGCCGGCCTGGACGAGCTGCACGCGCTGGTCGAGCTGAGCCGAGCCCAGCAGCTGCTGGCCCTGCCCCGGGCGTTGCAGAACCTCGCCTTCGCGCTGCGCGAGGAGGGCGACTGGCTGCGCTCCGACGCGCTGCTGTCGACCGCGCCGGCCGCCCGGGGCAGCGGGCAGACGCTGGCCACCAGCTACTCCGGCGAGGCGATGCGGGCGTACTTCGACGGGGACTTCGGCCGGCTGCTGGCCGCCGCCGACGCGTTCGTGGACACCCCCACCGGCGGCTGGGACATGCAGGTGCGCGGCCTGCGCTCGTGCCTGCTGGTGCTGCGGGGCCTGCCGGTGCCGCCGGCACCGCGCCCGCTGCCGGCCGCCGGCGACGGGCCGGCCGCCGTGGGGGCCGAGCGGCACCGCGACGACGTGGCGGCGGCGCTGGAGACGGCCCGCCGCAGCGGCTTCCACCGGCCGTACTGGACGATGCTCGGGATGGCCGCGCTCTGCCGGGCCTTGCAGGGACGACTCGACGAGGCCGCCGCGCTGGTGGAGGAGCTGGCCGAGGCGTGGACGGCCGTGCCGGCGCTGGCCAGCGGCGAGTGGATCGCGGCGGCGGCGTACGCGGCGACGCTGGCCGGCCGGGACGCCGCCGTACGGGTCCGGGCGATGCTGGACCAGTTGGCCCACCGCACCCCGTGGTCGGAGGCGGCGCTGCGCACCGTGACCGGGGCGCTGGCCGCGGCGGACGGCGACCACCGGCGCGCCGGCGAGCTGCACCTGGCCGGGGCGGAGATCTACGCCCGCATCCCGGACGTCACCGACCGGGTGCTTGCCCTGGCGCTGGCGGCGGCGGAGCTGACCCTGGCCGGCGACCCGGCGGCCCGGGCGCCGCTGGCCGAGGTGCGCACCTTCGCCCTGCGCAACGACGCCCCCGGGCTACTGGACCTGGCCCGCGGCCCCGTCCCGCAGGCCGGCCCCGCCCTGGCCTCCTGACCCCCACCCCCTCGCCCACCCACCACCCGGGCCCAAGATCCGCCCACTTTCACGGAAAGAGTGGCTATTCCGCGCGGAATAGCCACTCTTTCCGTGAAACTGCCCGCTCACGGCGGCATGTGGCGTGATGGGTCGGCGGTGGGGTTGGTCAGGCGGCGATCGGTTCGCGGGTGACCGGCTCGGTGGGGGGCTGGTTCTTGAGCTTGGCGGCGTACATGTCGATGTACTCGCGACCGGAGAGTTCCATCAGCTCGTACATGATCTCGTCGGTCACCGCCCGCTCGACGAAGCGGTCGCCGGCCAGGCCGGCGTAGCGGGAGAAGTCCAGCGGCGGGCCGAACCGGATCCGGACCCGGGCGATCTTGGGGATCAGCTTGCCGGGCGGCTGGATCTCGTCGAGGTTGAGCATCGCCACCGGCACCACCGGGGCACCGCTCTCCAGCGCGAGCCGGGCCACCCCGGTCTTGCCCCGGTAGAGCCGCCCGTCGGGCGACCGGGTCCCCTCCGGGTAGATCCCGGCGACGCCGCCGGCCCGCAGCACGCTGAGCTGGGTGTCCAGGGCCGCCTGGGCGGCGCGGCCGCCGGAGCGGTCGACCGGGATGCAGCCGGTGCCGGCGAAGAACGCCTTGGTGAGCCAGCCTTTGATGCCCTTACCGGTGAAGTATTCCGCCTTGGCCACGAAAGTGACTTTTCGCGGCACGATCAGCGGGGTGAAGATCGAGTCCGAGAACGACAGGTGGTTGCTGGCGAGGATCACCGGACCGGTCTCCGGTACGTGGTGCAGCCCCTCCACCCGGGGACGGAAGATCAGCCTGAGCAGCGGGCCGAGGATGATGTACTTCATCAGCCAGTACAGCAACGGTGTCCTTCCGGAGCAGGGGCGGGCGACACCACCGGAGAATCGGGCCGGTGGGCTGCCGGGCGGGCCCGGCGACCGCGCCGGGAATGGCCGTCGGTCGGTGGGATCGTCGGCCCTGAGCCTACGAACCGGGAGCGGCACGCCACAACGCACTCCCGGAACCGGGTCCGGACGTGTCACGATTCAGGGCACGGCGTACGGGGCGCCGACACAACCTGCACCGTGAGGTGCGCCGAGGAGGATGTCCGGTGTCAGCGGGTGGGGCCCGCCGGGGGCGGCGGGACAACGGGCTCGACGCGAGCGAGTACGCCGTCGCGGGCGACGTCGATCCGCGCGTCGGCGAGCACCTGCTCGACGTGCTCGCCGCCGGCGGGATCGCGGCCTACCTCCAGCCGTCGGCCGACCTCAACCCGATCACCCGCACCACCACCGTCCCGGCCCGCCCGGTCGACCGGCTCTACGTGGACCGCTCGCACCTGACCACCGCCCGGGACTACCTCACCCAGCTCGCCGACGAGTCGACCCCGGAGCCGCCGCGCGGCGAGCCGGACGTCGACGCCGAGTGGGACCGGATCGTCGCCGCGTTCCACACCGCCCCGGCCGCCGGCAGCCACCCCTGGCCCGCCGCCGAGGACGTCGACGACGACCCGACCGGCCCGACCGGCCCGGCCGGCGCGCCGGCGACCCGCACCGAGGAGGCCACCGGCCCGACCGCCACCGACGTGCGGCGGCTGCCGTACGCGGCGGACATCTCCGGCGTCTCGGTGGGCCGGCCGCGGGCCGAGGAGCCCTCGCTGCTGGACGGTCTGGACACCTTCGGCGCCGACCTGCCGGGCGATCCGGACGAGGGCTACACCCCGCCCCCGCCCCCGCCGCTGCCCCGGGTGTCGAAGTACGCGGTGGTCGGCGTGCTGGCGATCGTGCTCGGCTTCGTGCTCTTCCTCAACCCGGCGCTGCTGCCGGTGGACGCCTCGGTGGTGACCCTGCTCGGGTTCACCGGCATCCTCGCCGGCTTCGTCACGCTGATCTGGCGGCTGCGCCCCGGCGACGAGGACGACGAGGATCCCGACGACGGCGCCGTCGTCTGACGCTCCCGGCGTCCGATCGGCACGCTTCGCCCGTATCCCGGGACGGTCAGGGCCCCCGCGGCCGAGGTAACAGTGGTGTAACTTACGGTCAGTAGGAATACCGCTGTCCGTCACTTCCCCCTCCGGCCGGCTGCCCGGTTGTTCCTCCCTCGCGGTGGTCGGCCCACTGCGGATCGGAATGCCCGAGATGCGACCGACTTCCAGTTCCCTCGTGGTGGTGGCCAATCGGCTCCCCATCGACGACAGCGTGGCGCCCGACGGCGCCTGCGAGTGGCGCCGCAGCCCCGGTGGGCTGGTCAGCGCGCTGCACCCGCTGCTGCGACACACCCCGGCCACCTGGGTCGGCTGGGCCGGCGGCACCGGTCCCGCGCCCCGCCTGCCCGACATCGACGGCGTCCGGATGCATTCCGTCGCGCTCACCGCCGAGGACCTGCGCGACCACTACGAGGGCTTCGCCAACGCCACCCTCTGGCCGCTCTACCACGACGCCGTCGAGCAGCCGGTGTACCACCGCCGCTGGTGGGAGGCGTACCAGCGGGTCAACCAGCGGTTCGCCGAGGCGGCCGCGGCGGTGGCCGAGCCGGGCGGTCTGGTCTGGGTGCAGGACTACCACCTGCAACTGGTACCCGCCCTGCTCCGGGCGCTCCGGCCGGACCTGCGGATCGGCTTCTTCCTGCACGTGCCGTTCCCACCGCCGGAGCTGTTCATGCAGCTGCCCCGGCGGGCCGAGCTGCTGCGCGGCATGCTCGGCGCCGACCTGATCGGCTTCCAGCGGGCCCAGGCCGCGCACAACTTCGCCCAGCTGGTGGTGAAGGTGCTCGGCCTGCCGGCCACCGACCGGCGGATCGGCGTCGACGACCGGGTGGTGCGGGTCGGGGCGTACCCGGTCTCGATCGACACGGCCGAGATGGCCGCGCTCGCCGGCCGTCCCGACGTGACCGCCCGGGCCCGCCGGCTGCGCCACGACCTCGGCGACCCGCAGCAGGTGATCCTCAGCGTCGACCGGATGGACTACACCAAGGGCATCGAGCAGCGGCTCAAGGCCTACAGCGAGCTGCTGGCCAGCGGCGACGTCAAGGTCCGGGACACGGTGCTGGTCCAGGTGGCGGTGCCCAGCCGGGAGCGGGTCGGCCAGTACCAGATCCTGCGGGACCGGGTGGAGCGCGAGGTCGGCCGGATCAACGGCGAGTTCGGCCGGGTCGGCGAGCCGGCCATCCACTACCTCACCCAGCCCTTCGACCGCGCCGAACTGGCCGCCCTCTACCGGGTCGCCGACGTGATGGCGGTGACCCCGCTGCGGGACGGGATGAACCTGGTCGCCAAGGAGTACGTCGCCGCCCGGGTGGACGACACCGGCGCGCTGCTGCTCAGCGAGTTCGCCGGCGCGGCGGCCGAGCTGGAGCAGGCGTACCTGGTCAACCCGCACGACCTGGAGGGCCTGAAGCAGATGCTGCGCACCGCGCTGCGGGCCGGCCCGGACGACGTCGGCGACCGGATGCGGGCGATGCGGGCGCACCTGCACCGCCACGACATCCGCGCCTGGGCCCGCTCCTACCTCAGCGCCCTGGACCAGACCGGCTCGCTGGTGACCCGGCTGGGCAGCACCGGCTGATCCCGGTCACCCCCGCTGCGGGTCCTTGACCAGCCAGTCGAGGATCGCGTCGATCGGTTCCCGCCACCGGGCGTCGAGCATCAGGTCGTGCCCCATGCCCGGGAAGAGCAGCGGAGCCGAGCCGTACCGGCGGGCGGCCCGGGTCAGCGCGGCCGGCGGCACCACCCGGTCGTCCGGGCTGCCCAGCACCAGCACCGGCGGGCGACCGACCGCCGGCTCGGCCTCCCGGCCGGCCAGCAGCTGCCACTGCGCGCGCCGCCCGGCCCGGCCGAGCCGCGCGACGTGCCGGCGGGCGTCGGCCTCGGGCAACTCCCCGCTGAACAGCTGCCGGCGGTGCAGCCGCAGGCCGGCACCGAACAGCGCGGGCAGCGTGCCGACCGGGTTGCGGCGCAGCGCCACGCCGGCCGTCGACCAGCCGCCCAGCACCGGCGCGGCCAGCACCGCGGCCCGCGCCGGGTAGCGCGCCAGCGCGTGGGTCACCACGAGCGCCCCGGCGCCGTGCCCCACCAGCACCGCCTGGCGCGGCAGGCCCGCCGCCACCTGGACCACGTCATGGGTGTACGCCCGCAGCGTCGCCTCCGGCGCCGGCTCGCTGCCGCCGTGCCCGCGCAGGCTCAGCGCGTACGCCGGGAAGCCGCGCGACGCGGCGTGCTCCAGCCAGTGCTCGGCGAACGCCCAGGCCCCGTGCCCGAAGCCGGGGACGAAGAGCAGCGGCGGCCGCCCCTCCTCCAGCTCCGGGACCGCGCCCAGCACCTCCCGCCGGGCCGGGCGGACCGGACGGGCCCACTCCCGGCCCCGCATGATCCGCAGCCGCTCGCTCACCGGGCCTGCCTTTCGTTCGCGACTGCGGGACTCCGCTGCGCTGCGTTCCTCGCGCTCACCGGACACCCTCCAGCTCGTGCAGGGCGCGCTGGACGGCGCGCAGGTAGTCGGCGTGGCCCACCTCGAACCAGTGCCGGCTGCTGTCCTTGACCTTGCCGGAGTACCGCTCCCCGGCGCCGGCCGCCACCTTGGACGCGAACGCGGCGGCCCGCTCCGGGCGGCCGAGCCGGGCCTGGAGCAACCGGGCGAAGAGCACGGTCTGCCAGTGCGACAGGGTGAAGATGCCGGAGTCCGGCTGCACCAGGCCGGCCACCGCGAGCGTCGGGTACCCCGGGACGAGGGCGTTGAGCCAGAGCCGGGGGCGACCCGAGGCGTCGTCGTCGCCGAGCACCTTCGGGTCGAGGAACTCGAAGCGGGGCAGGTAGCCGGTGGCGAAGACGACCAGTTCCGGGTCGATCTCCCGCCCGTCGGTGAGGGTGACCCCGCCGGCGTGGAACCGGGCCAGCTCCGACACCGGGGTGATCTCGCCGTGGCCGACGTAGTAGACCAGCTGGCTGTTGGCGATCGGGTGGGTCTCGTAGACCCGGTGGTCGGGCTTCGGCAGGCCGAACCGGGTCAGGTCGCCGACGGTCAGCCGCAGCGTCCAGTGGTAGAGCCACTGCCGGACCCGCAGCGGCACGCGCAGCGCGAGCAGGGCGTCGTTGACCTGGTCGGCCGGGCGGCCGAGGACGTACTTCGGGGCGTACCAGTAGCCGCGGCGGGTGGAGTGCCAGCAGTGGGACGCCTGCTGGGCGGCCTCGACCGCGATGTCGCAGCCGGTGTTGCCCGCGCCGACCACCAGCACCCGCTTGCCGCGCAGCTGCGCGGGGTCCTTGTAGGACGAGGCGTGCATGACCTCGCCCCGGAACTCCTCCAGCCCCTCGTAGCGGGGCAGCTTCGGCGACCAGTTGTGCCCGTTGGCGACCACCACCGCGGCGTAGCGGGAGGTGCGCTCCGGGCCGTACCCGCCGGTGCTGCGGGTGGTGACGTCCCAGCGGTCGCCGGTGACCGGCTCGACCCGGACGACCTCGGTGCCGAACCAGATGTGCTGGCGCAGGTCGAAGTGGTCGGCGTAGCGCTCGAAGTAGGACAGCAGCTGGCTGTGGTGCGGGTAGTCCGGCCAGGAGTCCGGCATCGGGAAGTCGGGGAACTGGGTGAACGGCCGCGAGGAGATCAGGTGGGTGCTGGCGTACACCGGGCTGCGGTCGTGCCGCCAGTTCCACGCGCCGCCGACGCCGGTCTCCCGCTCGTAGCAGTCGACGCCGAAGCCGTGCTCTTTCAGGTTCTTCACGGCGGTCAGGCCGCTGGCGCCGGCGCCGATGACGCAGACCGTGTCGCCCCGGTCGGAGACCGGGCGGCCGTCCCGGCTCGGGGTGAGCGTGGTCTCCGGATCGGGCCGGCCGTGCTCGGTGGAGGGGGGCACCGGGGAATCTCCTTATGTGCGGCACGAACGCCGGTTCGACGGGCATCCTCCCCGTACCCGGAGCCGGTTGTCCAGCCCGGCACTCCGGGCGCGCACCGGCGCCGGGCTCAGGCGGTGGCCGGCAGGAGCAGGTCGACCAGGACCGGGAAGTGGTCACTGGCCCGCCGGGTGAGCGGGGTGTCGACCACGTCGTAGCCGACCACGGTGGCCCGGGGATCGACGAAGAGCGCGTCGATGCGCCGGCGCGGGTTGGCGCAGGAGTAGGTGTGCCGGTCGGCGGCGCCGGCGGCCACCGCCGCGTCGGTCAGTCCCGTGCCGACGGTGCGCCAGGCCGCCCCGTCCGGGCCCTCGTTGAGGTCCGCGCCCAGCACCACCGGCAGGTCGGCGCCGGCCAGCTCGCGCTTGAGCAGCGCGGCCTGGCCGGGCCGCTCGGCCGGGTCGGTGGACAGGTGCGAGCCGGCCAGCAGGAACCGCGCGCCGCCGACCGCGCACTCGGCGTACGCCGCGCCGCGCAGGTGCCGCCCGGGGGTGAGCGGGAACCGCTGGCAGCGGGTGGCCAGCACCCGCACCCGGAGGCTGGTGAGCAGCAGGTTGCCCAGCGACGGCAGGCCACCGGCGGCCACCACCAGGCCGAAGGACTCGGCGAGGGTGGCGCAGCGCTGCCGCCAGCGGAACCGGCGGGGTGCCTCCTGCACGATCACCACGTCGGGGGCCGCCTCGCGGACCACCGCCGCCAGCGCGGCCGTGTCGTCACGCTGGCTGTGGATGTTGTACGACACCACCCGCAGCCGGACGCCGCCGGCGGGGGCCGGCGCGACGGTCACAGCCGGCGGGCGAGGTCGGCGGCACCGATGACGCCGGCGGTGTTGCCCAGCTCGGCGGGGCGCACCTCGGCCACCGGGAGCCGGCTGCGCTGCGCCAGCGCGTCGGTGAACGAGCGCCGGGTCGGGCCGAGCAGCAGGTCGCCGGCCTCGACGACGCCGCCGCCGACCACCAGCACCTGCGGGTCGAGGATCTGGGCCATGTCGGCGAGGCTGGTGCCGAGCCAGCGACCGACCTGGGCGAACGCCTCGGCGGAGACCGGGTCGCCGGCCTTCGCGGCGGCGGTGACCATCCGGCCGGTGACCGCCTCGGCGTCGCCGCCGGCCAGCTCCAGCAGGGCGGTGGCGCGCTGCGGCTCCTGCCGGGCGCCGGCCCGGGCGAAGCGGACCAGGGCGCTGCCGCTGGCGTACTGCTCGATGCAGCCGAGCCGGCCGCAGCCGCACAGGTGGCCGTCCGGGACGGTCAGCATATGGCCCAGCTCGGCCGCGATGCCGTTGGCGCCGCGCAGCAGCTCGCCGCCGAGCACGATGCCGCCACCGACTCCGGTGCCGATGGTGAACATGACCATCGAGTCGTCGGCGTCGCGGGCCGCGCCGTAGCGGAACTCGGCCCAGGCGGCCACGTTGCCGTCGTTCTCCACGATCACCGGCAGGCCGGTGGCGGTGCTGACGTACTCGCGCAGCGGTTCGTCCCGCCAGGCCAGGTTGGGGGCGAACAGCACGGTGGAGCGGGAGGCGTCGATCCAGCCGGCCGCGCCGATGCCGACCGCGTCGATATCGTGCCCGATCGCCAGTTCGGTGACCAGCTCGATGATGACGTCGCGGGTCTTGCCGACGTCGTCCGCGGGGGTGTCCCGTCGGGCCTGCACGAGAACCTTGCCGGTGTCGTCCACGACACCGCCGGCCACCTTCGTGCCACCGACGTCGACTCCGATGGTCAGCGTCACCGCTGCCACTCCCCTCTGCTGTGCTGCCCGACATCGGCCGGACCGGCCGGCTGCGATGTCGGATGTCCCGTGTTCAGGCCTCGTCGCCTGGTGCGTCCCCGCCCGCGCCGGCCGGCGCTCGCGAGGCGGGCACCACCGGACGGTCGGCCGTCGACCGGACCTGGGCCGGTGCGACCGGCCCGGCGTCGTCGACGGGCGCGGCGGCGGCCGGCACGACCACGTCCTCCGCCCGCGTGGCGGCGGACCAGACGTCCCGCTCCGGCGCCGACGGAGAATCATGCCCGGTACGGGTCGCCTCGCGCCACACGTGGTCGGCGTCGGCGTCCGACCCGGCGGCGGGTCCGGGCGCGCCGGCCGCTCCGGCCGCCCTGTCCGTGGCTTCCCCGCTGTCGGCGGGAGCGAACGCGCGCAGCAGACTGGCGATCCCGGCGGCCAGATCACCCGCGCCGGTGGCGAGCCGCTCGGCGAATTCCGGACTCGGATCGCGGAGCGCCGCGATACCGCGGCAGACCGGACAGACGCAGCATTCCGGCGATCCGGTGGCGAATCCCCCGGTGCCGCCGGCGCCCCCGGCCGGGCCGGACGCGCCGCCACTGTGACCGAGGACACCGCTGAGGATCCCACCGAGCGGACCCCACGGACCGCCGCCGGAGCCGGCGTTGGCCAGCCGTGCCGTGGCGAGCAGCGTGGCGACGAGCCGCTCGGCCTCCTCCCGGGCGGAGCCCGGTTGCGTACCCGCCATCGTCGGCTCCTCTACCGTGCCGCCGGCTGCGTCACTGTGCCGCACCGGCTGCTTCTACCCGGCGCTTGAGCTGCTTCAACGCCGTATCCATGATCATTTTCTCGGCCTTGCGGCGAAACATGCCGAGCATGCCGACCGACAGCTCGACCTCGAGGGTGTAGGTGACCGTCGACGTCCCGTCCGGGTTGCCGACGATGTCGTACGACCCGCGCTGGGACTTCTGCATCTTCGACGGCGCCACCAGGTGCCACTCGATCCGGGACAGGTCCTCGGCGTACTCGTACGCCAGCACGTACTCGTCGGCCATCACGCCGGCGTCGATGGTGAAGTGGACCTGGCTGGCGTAGCCGTCCTCGTACTCCTCGACCACCTCGGCCCGGCGCACCGCCTCGGTCCACTCGGGGTAGCTCGCGAAGTCGCAGATGACCGCCGCCACCCGGTCCGGTGACGCGCCGATGATGATCGACTGGGTGGAGGAGTCCGCCATGGGGGGAGGCTACCCGGAGCGACCCCGGCGCGCGGCGCTTGACCCCGGCCACGCGCGCCGCGCCGGGCCGCCGGCCCCGGGACGGCGGCGTCCCACCAGGCGGGCGGGCAACCTCCCTACCTCACCCACCCGGGCGTGCGGGTAGGTTTCGACAAAGCCGACCCGCCACGGCGGCCGGCCCGGCCAGTGCGAGCACGAGGGAGTGCAGGTGCGCGAGTTCTCCGTCCCGCCGATCGTCACCATCGGCGACGCGGCCAACCTGACCGACCCGGTCTGGGACAACGCCGAGGCCGCGCCGGACGCGGTCCAGTTCGTCCGGCCCGCCCGCGCCGAGGGTGCCGCCCAGGTGGACGTGACCTGCCGGCAGTTCCGCGACGAGGTCGTCGCTGTGGCCCGCGGCCTGGTCGGCTCCGGCATCAACCCGGGCGACCGGGTCGCGCTGATGAGCCGCACCCGCTACGAGTGGACCCTGCTCGACTACGCCATCTGGGCGGCCGGCGCGGTCACCGTGCCCATCTACGAGACCTCCAGCGCCGAGCAGGCCGCCTGGATCCTCGCCGACTCCGGCGCGGTCGCCGTCGTGGTGGAGTCCAACGCGCACGCCACCCTGGTCGCCGGCGTCCGCGACCGGTTGCCCGAGCTGCGCCAGGTCTGGCAGATCGAGCTGGGCGGGGTGGACGAGATCGCCGCGGCCGGCGCGTCGGTCGAACCGGAAGAGGTCGAGCGGCGCCGCACGGCGGTCCGCTCCGCCGACGTCGCCACGATCATCTACACCAGCGGCACCACCGGCCGGCCCAAGGGCTGCGTGCTGACCCACCGCAACATGTACGCCGACATCGCCAACGCCGTGCCGGTGCTGCCGAACCTGTTCCGGCCCGGCGCGTCGACCCTGCTCTTCCTCCCGCTGGCGCACGCCTTCGCCCGGCTGATCCAGATCGGCGTGGTGCAGGCCCGGGCCACCATGGCGTACTGCCCCGACACCAAGAACCTGGTCGCCGAGCTCCAGGCGTTCAAGCCGACCTTCGTGCTCTCCGTACCCCGGGTCTTCGAGAAGGTCTACAACGGCGCCCGGCAGAAGGCCGAGGCGGACGGCAAGGGCAAGATCTTCGACCGGGCCGAGCGGGTGGCCATCGCCTACAGCGAGGCGCTGGAGACCCCCGACGGCCCCGGCCTGACCCTGCGCGCCCAGCACGCGCTCTTCGACAAGCTGGTCTACCGCAAGCTGCGCGCCGCGCTCGGCGGCCGCTGCCGGGACGCGATCTCCGGTGGCGCCCCCCTCGGCGCCCGGCTCGGGCACTTCTTCCGCGGCATCGGGGTGACCATCTGCGAGGGCTACGGCCTGACCGAGACCTCCCCCGCCGCCGCCGCGAACCTGCCCACCGCCACCCGGATCGGCACGGTCGGCCGGCCGCTGCCCGGCGTCACCATCCGGATCGACGACGACGGCGAGATCCTGATCTCCGGCGACCTGATCTTCCAGGGCTACTGGCGCAACGAGGCGGCGACCGCCGAGGCGATCACCGACGACGGCTGGTTCCGCACCGGCGACCTGGGCCACATCGACAGCGACGGCTTCGTCAGCATCACCGGCCGCAAGAAGGAGATCATCGTGACGGCCGGCGGCAAGAACGTCGCCCCGGCCGTGCTGGAGGACCAGGTGCGGGCGCACCCGCTGGTCAGCCAGTGCCTGGTGGTCGGCGACCGGCAGCCGTTCATCGCCGCGCTGGTCACCGTCGACGAGGAGGCCCTGCCGAAGTGGCTGGCCTCGCACGGCCTGCCGGAGGACACCCGGGTCGAGGAGCTGCTCGACCACGAGGAGCTGCTGGTCGAGATCCAGGGCGCGGTCGACGTGGCCAACCAGGCGGTCTCCAAGGCCGAGGCGATCAAGGTCTTCCGGATCCTGCCCCGGGACTTCACCGAGGCCACCGGCGAACTGACCCCGTCGCTCAAGGTCAAGCGGCAGGTCGTGCACAAGACGTACGCGTCCGAGATCGCCGAGATCTACCGGAGCTGACTACCATCCGTCACGTGCCCGCCTCCACACCCGTCCGGCCCCAGCCGTATCCCCTCGCCGCCGCGGCGCGCGGGATCATGCTCGTCCTGGTCGGCGCCCTGACCCTGATCGCCACCCGCGACCCCGCCCAGCTCTGGTGGATCGCCCTGCTGGCGGCCGCCGGCCTGCCGGCGGTGCTCGCCCCCGGGCACCGGCTGCTCGGCCCGCTCAGCCGGGTCGCCGAGGCGGTGGTGCTGGGACTGGCCGCCAGCCAGGTCGCCGCCGAGTCCACCCTCGGCGGATCGGTCGGTGGGCTCGGCGCCTCGGCGGTGCTGCCCTACCTGGCGGTGCCGGTGACGGTGACCGCGCTGCGCCGCCGCTTCCGCGAGGGAGCCGCGCTGCTCGGCGTCGCCGCGGCGACCCTGCTGATCGCCGGGGCGTTCACCGAGGTGGACGGCGGGCGGCAGCTCGGCCAGCCCGGCTACCTGGCGGTCTGCGCCCAGTGGCTGATCCTGGCCGGGCTCGGGCTCTACGCGGCCGGCACGCTGCACCAGGTGATGCGGGTCCGCGGCGAGGGCAAGCCACAGCCGTACGCGGAGGCGACCCGGCTGCTGACCCAGCTGCGCACGGTCGCCCGGCAGCTGCCCGGCGCGACCCTGGACCCGGGCGGCATCTCCGAGCACCTGCTGGAGGAGCTGCGCGGCGTCGCGCCCAACAACCGGGCCGCGGTGCTCTCGGCCAGCGGCGGCGGCCGGCTCGTGGTGCTCGCCCAGGTCGGGGTGGACCGGGTGGACTGGGAGACGACGCTCGACGCGGACTCCGCCATCGCCGACGCGTGGGCCAGCCAGCAGCCGCAGACCGCGGCCCGGTCGCAGGCCCGCTCGCACCGCGGCGGGGACGTCTCGGCGCTGATCGTGCCGCTGGTCGCCGGCGTGCGTACGGTCGGGCTGGTGGTCCTGGAGGCGGACGCCGCGCATGCGTACCCGCCGCCGGTGGTGTCCCGGGTGACCGCGCTGACCGGCCCCGCCGCGCTGCGGCTGGAGGCGGCGCTGCTCTTCGACGAGGTGCGCTCGCTGGCCACCAACGAGGAGCGGCAGCGGCTGGCCCGGGAGATCCACGACGGGGTCGCCCAGGAGCTGGTGATGGTCGGCTACGGCATCGACAACGCCCTGGCCACCGTCCACGACGACGCCGACGAGACCGCCGAGGGGCTGCGTACGCTGCGCGGCGAGGTGACCCGGGTGATCACCGAGCTGCGGCTGAGCCTGTTCGAGCTGCGCAGCGAGGTGGACCGGCACGGCGGCCTGGCCGCCGCGATCGCCGAGTACGCGCGTACCGTCGGCGCCTCCGGCGGCCTGCGGGTGCACCTGTCGCTGGACGAGTCCACCGCCCGGCTGCCCGCCGCCACCGAGGCCGAGTTGCTGCGCATCGCGCAGGAGGCGGTCACCAACGCGCGCAAGCACGCCGGGGCCTCGAATCTCTGGGTCACCTGCGAGGTGGACCCCCCGTACGCGCAGATCGAAGTGTCGGATGACGGTCACGGCATCGGTGACCAGCACGCGGACGGGCACTACGGTCTTGCGATCATGGCCGAGAGAGCGGAACGTATCCGGGGCCGGTTGGAGATCAGGCCGCGGCAGCCCAGCGGCACGACCGTGGCGGTGGTGGTCGGTTCCTCGCCCCGGCGCGATAACGTGCGTGGCAGCGCAGCAGCAGAAGGGGAGTAACCCGAGGATGACCACAAGCCCGACACCGGCCACTCGTACCAAGGTCCTCCTTGTCGACGATCACGACCTGATCCGCAAGGGGCTTCGGCACGCCTTCGAGCGCGACCGGCAGTTCGAGGTCGTCGGCGAGGCCGCCACGGCGGCGGAGGGCGTACGCCAGGCTGGCGCGCTGCAGCCGGACGTCGTCATCATGGATCTGCGCCTTCCGGACGGCAGTGGCCTCGAGGCCACCCGGGCCCTGCGCAAGTCCAGCGCGTCGATGGGGATCGTCGTGCTGACCATGTACGCCGGTGACGACCAGCTCTTCGGCGCGCTGGAGGCCGGGGCGAGCGCGTTCGTGCCGAAGACCGCGCCGGCCGACGAGGTGGTGGCCGCCGCCCGGCACGCCGCCTCCTCTCCCAGCGCCTTCACCGCGGCCGACCTGGCCGAGGCGATGAAGCGCCGGCTGGCCCCGTCCGGTCCGCAGCTCTCCCCCCGCGAGGGGCAGGTGCTGCGGCTGCTGGCCGACGGCATGAGCGTGGCCGGCATCGCCAAGCAGCTCTTCGTCAGCGAGTCCACCGCCAAGACCCACATCTCGAAGCTCTACGAGAAGCTGGGTGCGGCCAACCGCGCCCAGGCGCTGATGACGGCGCTGCGGCTGGGCCTGCTCGAGGCCCCGGACGCGCCGAAGTTCTGAGGGCTCCGGCCCGTCGTCGAGAGGTCCGCGCCGCCCGCCGGTCGCGGACCTCCCGCCTGTCCGGGGCGCGGCCGCGGCAGCGCCGCCAGCGCCCTGAGTGAGCAGACCGTCGCGCAACGACCGTGGTCTTTGCACCGGGGCGAAGCGAGGGCAGAATACCCGGGTGGCCCGCGCGGGCGACATCCTCGCGTTTGTCAACTAAAGGGGTGGGCATGCAGCGGCCGGACTGGGCACCCGACGACATCGACATCGAGCGCCCCAGCGTCGCCCGCATGTACGACTACTACCTCGGCGGCTCGCACAACTTCGCGGCCGACCGGGCGGCGGCCCGGGCGATGATGGAGGCGGTCCCCGAGGCCCCACTGATGGCCCAGGCGAACCGGGCGTTCATGCGGCGGGCGGTGCAGTACCTGGTCGACTCCGGGGTCCGCCAGTTCCTCGACATCGGCTCGGGCATCCCCACCGTCGGCAACGTGCACGAGATCGCCCAGCGCGCCGCGCCCGACTCCCGGGTGGTCTACGTCGACGTCGACCCGGTGGCGGTGGCCCACAGCCGAGAGATCCTGCAGGGCAACCCCGGCGCCACGGTCGTCCAGGAGGACCTGCGCCGCCCGGCGGCGATCCTCAGCCATCCCGAGGTGACCAAGCTGCTCGACCTCTCCCAGCCGGTGGCCGTGCTGATCGTGGCGGTGCTGCACTTCGTCCCGGACGCCGACCGGCCGGAGGAGATCCTGCGGACGCTGCGCGAGACGCTGGCCCCGGGCAGCTACCTGGTGCTGTCGCAGGCCACCGACGAGGACCGGGGCCACACCGGCGAACGGGCCGAGGCCGAGCGGGTCTACCGCCGCACCGACAGCCCGCTCTCGATCCGCAGTCGGGCCGAACTGACCGCGCTCTTCGACGGCTTCACGCTGCTCGAACCGGGCGTGGTGTGGGTGCCGCAGTGGCGGCCGGAGTCGCCGGAGAGCGCCGAGGACGCCGCGCAGGCGGTCTTCATGGGTGGCGTCGGACGCCTCGGTGGGTGAGACGCCGGACCTGCCGGGGCACCCGTCGCGCCCCGGCGTGTTCGCTCGCGCCTGGGCCAAGGCGGTCTCGGGCACCAGCTACCTGCCGATGACCCAGGCGCAGCTGGAGCTGCTGCTGCAACGGCTCACCGAGCGGTTGGCCGGTGCGCTGCGGGCCGAGCCGTTCGACCCGCGCGTCGGGCACCAGGTGGGCGCGGAGCTGGTCGCCGCCCACATCGCCTCGGCCGAGGGTCTCGGCCGCACCATGGAGGTCATCCAGCTCCGCCTGATCCGCGACCTGGGGCTGGTCGCCGACGACGTCGAGGACCGGATGGCCCGGCTGCTGGCCACCGTCGCCACCGGCTACGCCCGGGCGCTGCGCGACCGGACACTCGACGAGCAGGAGTCGATCCGTCGGGCCGCGATGGTGGCCCGGGCCCAGGCCGAGCGGGCGCTGCGCGACAGCGAGTCCCGCTTCCGCCACCAGGCCACCCACGACCCGCTGACCGGCCTGCCCAACCGGGTCCTGTTCACCGAGCGGCTCACCGCGGCGATCGGCGCGCCGAGCCGGTGCGCCGACCGGGTGGGCGTCTGCTTCCTCGACCTCGACCGGTTCAAGGTGGTCAACGACTCGCTCGGGCACCAGGTCGGCGACGCCCTGCTGATGTCGGTGGCGCGGCGGCTGCGCGCGGCGCTCGGCGAGCACCTGCTGGCCCGTCTCGGCGGCGACGAGTTCGTCATCCTGGTCGAGCGCACCGCCCGGGTCGACGACGCGGTCGCGGTCGCCGAGGCGGCGCTGGCCGTGCTCGCCGAGCCGGCCCTGGTCGACGGGCACGAGCTGACCGTCACCGCCAGCATCGGCATCGTGGAGCGCCCGGTGGCCGGCACCACCCCCGGCGAGCTGATGCGGGCGGCCGACAGCACCCTGCACTGGGCCAAGGCGGCCGGGGGCGCCCGCTGGTCGGTGTTCGACCCGGACCGGCACCGCGCCGACCTGGCCCGGTACGCCCTCGCCGCGGCGATGCCCGCCGCGATCGACCGGGGCGAGTTCTTCCTCGACTACCAGCCGCTGACCTCGCTGCGCGACGGCACCATGCTGGGCGTGGAGGCGCTGGTCCGCTGGCGCCACCCGGAGCTGGGGGTGCTGCGGCCGGACAGCTTCATCGGGCTGGCCGAGGAGACCGGCCTGATCGTCCGGCTCGGCGGCTGGGTGCTCGCGGAGGCCTGCCGCGAGGCGGAGAGCTGGGGCACGCCGGCACCCTTCGTCAGCGTCAACCTGGCGGTCCGCCAGGTGCACCGGCCCGGCCTGGTGCAGGAGGTGCGCGGCCTGCTGGCGGCCACCGGCCTGCCGCCGGAACGGCTCCAGCTGGAGATCACCGAGAGCACCATGATGAGCACCGCGGAGGAGCCCGTCCGGGCCCTGCGGGTCCTGGCCGACCTCGGCGTACGGATCGCCATCGACGACTTCGGCACCGGCTACTGCAACCTGGCGTACCTGCGGGACCTGCCGGTGACCGAGCTGAAGGTGGCCGGGGAGTTCGTCACCGGGCTGCGCGCGCCGGCGGTCGACCCGGCCAGCCGCACCGACGAGCGGATCCTCGCCTCGCTGGTGTCGCTGGCCCACGCGCTCGACCTGACCGTCACCGCCGAGGGGGTGGAGACGGCCGGGCAGGCCGAACGGCTGCGGGCGATCGGCTGCGACGCCGGCCAGGGCTGGTACTTCGGGCGGCCGGGGCCGGCCGAGGGCTGCCTCGGCCGCTCCCCCGCGCTGTCCACCGTGGCCGGTGCCGAGCCGCTGGCCTCAGCCGGGTAGCGACGGCCCGGCGGCGGTACGCCGCGGCGCCCGGCCCGGCACCGGCAGCTGGCTGTCGTCCCCGTTGAGGTACGTCAGCACCGCCAGCACCCGCCGGTTGTCGTCGTCCGACGGCGGCATCCGCAGCTTGCTGAAGATGTTGTTGATGTGCTTGCTGACCGCCTTCTCGGTGACGAAGAGCCGCGCGGCGATCGCCGCGTTGGACCGTCCCTCGGCCATCAGGCCCAGCACCTCGCGCTCGCGGGCGGTCAGCTCCTGCAACGGCTCGGCCCCGGACCGGCTGGCCAGCAGCTGGGAGACCACCTCCGGGTCCATCACCGTGCCGCCGCCGGCCACCCGGCGTACCGCGTCGACGAACTGGGCCACGTTGGAGACCCGGTCCTTGAGCAGGTAGCCGACGCCACCGGCGCGGTCGGAGAGCAACTCCCGGGCGTAGAGCTGCTCGACGTGCTGGGAGAGCACCAGGATCGGCAGGCCGGGGATCTCGGCGCGGGCTCCGATGGCGGCCTGCAACCCCTCGTCGGTGAAGGTCGGCGGCAGCCGCACGTCGAGCACCGCCACGTCCGGGCGGTGGGTGACCAGGGCCGACAGCACCGACGGTCCGTTGTCGACGGCCGCGACCACCTCGAAGTCGAACGCCTCGAGGATGCGGGTCAGCCCGTCCCGGAGGAGGGCGAGGTCTTCGGCGATGACAACTCGCAAGGCAGCTCCATGGTCACGACTGTGGGCCCGCCGGGCGGACTGGTCACCACCATCGTTCCATCAAAGGCCGCGAGCCGTCGTCCGATCCCGGCCAGGCCGCTGCCCGCCGCCGGATCGGCGCCGCCCCGGCCGTCGTCACCCACCACCATGGTCAGTCGACCGTCGCCGTAGCTCAGCTGGATCCAGGCGTGCGTGGCGCCGCTGTGCTTGGTGACGTTCGCCAGCCCCTCGGCCACCGCGAAGTACGCCGCGGACTCCACCGGCGCCACCGGGCGGCCCGGCAGGTCCACCTCGACCGCCACCGGCAGCGGCACGGCGAGCGCGAGCGCCCGGACCGCGCCGTCCAGGCCGCGCTCGGCGAGCACCGGCGGGTGGATGCCGCGCACCAGGCCGCGCAGCTCGACCAGGGCCTGACCGCTGGTCTCCCGCGCCTCGGCCAACAGCTTCCCGGCGGCCGTCGGGTCCTGCTCCAGCAGTTGCTCGGCCAGGCCGATGCTCATGCTCAACGCGACCAGCCGGGCCTGCGCCCCGTCGTGCAGGTCCCGCTCGATGCGGCGCAGCTCGGCCGCCTGAGCGTCGACGGTGTCGGCCCGGGTGACGGTGAGCTGGCGGACCCGCAGCGCCAGCTCCGCCGCCCGGGTGGGGGCCAGGAAGAGCCGGGCGAAGCGCAGGTGCAGCCAGACCAGCCAGGGGGCGACGGCCAGGCCGCCGAGCAGCAGCAGCCAGCCCTGCGGCAGCGCGGCCAGCGCCTCGGCCAGGTTGGTCATCGGCCAGAACAGGCCGTATCCGTAGGAGTCGGCGAGGAGGTAGAGCAGCAGCGGCACCCCGAGCGAGCCCTCCAGCCCGTACAGCGGCAGGGCGAACCCGAGCAGGCACGCCCCGCCGGTGACCGCGCCGGGGACCAGCCAGGCGAAGTCCCGCCAGGTGGCCGGGTCGCCCACCACCCACCGGAAACGCCGCCAGGTGCCGAACTGCGCCCCCTCGGGCAGCGGCCGGTACGGCGTCGCGATGGGTACGCCGCCCCACCGGGCCAGCCGGCGCTGCAACCCGATCGACAGCCGCACCAACGCCGTCGCCATCGGGAACAGCGCGAAGCCGATGCCGAAGGCGGGGATGAGCAGCAGCGACACCAGCGACAGCACGAACAGCGCGACGTTGGTGGTCAGGGAGAGCACGGCGACGGCCAGGCCCTGCAGGGCGGCGGTCGCGCCGGGCCGGACCGTCTGGCGGGCGAACTCTCGTACGGGGCTGTCCACGGGTTCCATTCTCGGGCACGACCGCCCCGGGCTCGGTGGTGCTAGGACCACCGGCGTCGGGGACGTGGCACTCCTGTCCGCACGCCCGCCGGCCAGAAGGATCTGAGGCAGGAAGCGAACCCGATCCTCGGAGGAACCCGACATGTCCCGGCAAAGACTGGCCGGTCTGCCGTCCGGCCGACGCAGCAAGTACGCCCTGATCGTCTTCTGGCTGGTCCTCGTCGCGGTGGCCGGCCCGCTCTCCATCAAGCTGAGCGAGGTGCAGAACAACGACACGCTCGGCCTGCTGCCCGCCAGCGTGGAGAGCAGCCGGGCCGTGGAGCGGGCCGAGGCGGCCTTCCCGGACTCGAAGAAGCCCGTGGCGATCGCCGTCTACGTCCGCGACAGCGGCCTCACCGACGCCGACCGCGCCAAGGCCGAGGCCGACCGTGCCGTCTTCGTCCGGTACGCCGACGGCGGCGCGGTGTCGCCCCTGGTGCCCAGCGAAGACGGGAAGGCGCTGCTGGTGTCCTTCCCGGTCGCCGGTGACGACACCCAGCGCCCGGAGGCGGTGACCGACGTCAAGGAGCGCCTCGCCCTCGACCAGCCCGCCGGCCTGCGTACCGCGCTGACCGGCGACGCGGCGGCGGAGAGCGACGTCCTCGACGCCTTCGGCGGGATGGACACCACGCTGCTGCTGGCGACCGCGGCCACCGTCGCGGTGCTGCTGCTGGTCACCTACCGCAGCCCGGTGCTCTGGCTGATCCCGCTGGTCACCGTCGGCATCGCCAACCAGTTCGCCGGCGGCATCGTGTACCTGATGGCGAAGTACGGCGGGGTGACCGTCGACTTCCAGAGCCAGACCATCCTGACGGTGCTGGTCTTCGGCGTCGGCGTGGACTACGCCCTGCTGCTGATCGCCCGGTACCGCGAGGAGCTGCGCCGGCACGCCGACCGGCACGAGGCGATGCGGGTGGCACTGCGCCGGTCGTTCGGCGCGATCTGCGCCTCGGCCGCGACCGTCGCGATCGGACTGCTCTGCCTGCTCGCCGCCGACCTGCCGTCCACCCGTGGCCTCGGTCCGGTCGGCGCGGTCGGCATCGGCGCCGCCCTGCTCGCGATGACCACCCTGCTGCCGGCGGTGCTCGTCCTGTGCGGCCGGTGGCTCTTCTGGCCGTTCGTGCCGCGCTACACGCCGACCGCCGTCAGCGCCGACGTCACCGCCGACCACGGGCTCTGGCGCCGGATCGCGGGGCTGGTCGGGGGCCGTCCCCGCGCGGTCTGGATCGGCACCGCGGCGGCGCTCGTCGCGCTGACCTTCGGCATCGGCAACCTCAGCATCGGCCTGCCCAACGAGGAGTCCTTCACCTCCGAGGTCGGCTCGGTGACCGGCCAGCGGCTGATCGCCGCGCACTACCCGAGCGGTTCCGCGTCGCCGGCGGAGATCCTGGCCGCCGCCGGTGCGGCCGACCAGGTGATCGCCGCCGCCCGGGCGGTGCCCGGCGTCGCCCGGGTCGACGAGCCGGAGCGCTCGCCGGACGGCGCCTGGGTACGGGTCCCCGCGGTGCTGGCCGACACGCCGGACAGCGACGCCGCCATGGCGACCGTGCAGCGGCTCCGCACGGCGGTGCACGAGGTGCCCGGCGCCCAGGCGCTGGTCGGCGGAAGGACCGCCGTGCTGGTGGACGAGGAGCGCATCGTCGGCCGCGACAACCGGGTGGTCATCCCGCTGATCCTCGCCGTCGTCCTCGTCATCCTGGTGCTCCTGCTGCGGGCGCTGGTCGCGCCGCTGCTGCTGATGGTGAGCGTGGTGCTGTCGTACGCCGCCGCGATGGGGGCCGCCGGCTTCGTCCTGGACGCCCTGGGCTACACCAAGCTCTTCGTGGGCATCCCGCTGCAGGCGTTCCTGTTCCTCGTCGCCCTCGGCGTCGACTACACGATCTTCCTGATGACGCGGGCCCGGGAGGAGGCGGCGCAGCTGGGCCACCGGCCGGGCGTCCTGCGGGCGCTGACCGTCACCGGCGGCGTCATCACCAGCGCGGGGGTGGTGCTCGCGGCCACGTTCGGCGCGCTGGGCGTGCTGCCGCTGGTGCCGTCGATGCAGACCGGGGTGATCGTGGCCGTCGGCATCCTGCTCGACACGCTGCTGGTCCGCAGCCTGCTCATCCCGGCGCTGGCGCTCGACCTGGGCGCCCGCACCTGGTGGCCGGGGAAGCTGTCCCGGCGGACCGCCGCGACGCCCCCGGCCGCACCGGCCGAGCGGATCCCCGCCGGAGCCTGACCCACACCGCACCCTCCGCCGGACCGGGCGGGCCGGGCTTCGCCGCCCGGTCCGCCCGGTCCCCGCGTGCCGACTCCGGCACCACGAAGCCCGGCCGCCCCGTCTGCCGGGAGCCCAACACCGCGACACCCGGCCGCCCCGCATGCTTGGCGGAGATCGAGGCGCGGAGTCTCAACGAGGCTCACGTTCACGGCCGGACAGGCAAGCAGGCCACGACCCGGCACCGCGACCCCGGCCGCTGCCGTTTGATATGCGGACGCCGCACCGCTCCCGAGCCGCCACGGGCGTGTCGTGCCGGCCCGGCCGTCACTGAAAGAGCGTGATACCTCAGAGTCATATTGATACCTCTGCGGTATCGCGCTCGCAGTGGTGTCATGCCCCGGAACGGCGCGACCGCAATCCCGCGCGACCCGATCGGGCACGACGGGAGCGGGCACAACCGGAACCGACGCGACCGGAGCCGCACACCCGAAGCCGCGCAACCACAGCCGGCACAACCGGAGCGACACGACCAAAGCCGCACGACCAAAGCCGCACGACTTATCGGGCATGACCCGAGCGGGCGCCCCGCAGCCTGGCCGCGTCGCCCTCGCCCACACCCGCCGAGCGTGCCCGCGCCCGCCGAGCGTGCCGGTCGTCAGCCGGCGAGCAGGGCGGCCATCCGCTGCGCCTGGGTCTCCCAGCGCCACTCCCGCTCCACCCAGGCCCGGCCGGCCGCCCCGAGCTGCCGGGCCAGGTCCCGGTCGGCGAGCAGGGTGGCCACCCGGTCGGCGAGCTGGGCGACGTCCCGGCCACGCACCACGTACCCGGTCTCCCCCTCGCGGACCGCGTCCGGCGCGCCGCCGGAGTCGCCGGCGACCACCGGCAGGCCGGTCGCGGAGGCCTCCAGGTAGACGATGCCGAGCCCTTCGACGTCCAGGCCACGGTTGCGGGTGCGACAGGGCATCGCGTAGACGTCACCGGCGGCGTAGTGCGCGGGCAGCTCGGCGGCGGGCACCGAGCCGGTGAAGACGACGTCGCGCTCCACGCCGGTCTGCCGGGCCAGCTTCTCCAGCGCCGCCCGGTACGGCCCGCCCCCGACCACCAGCAGCGCCGCGTCCGGGACCCGGCGGCGGATCTCCGGCATGGCCCGGATCAGCATGTCCTGCCCCTTGCGGGGCACCAGCCGGGACACGCACACCACCACCGGCCGGTCGGCCAGGCCCAGCCGGACGCGGACCGGCTCGCCGTCGACGGACGGGTGGTAGGTGTCCACGTCGACGCCGGGAGCCAGCCGGTGCAGATCCGTCACCCCGTGCAGCGCCCGTTCGAGCCGTACCCGGGTGTAGTCGCCGAGATAGGTGACCACGTCGGTGCCGCGGCCGATCCGGCGCAGCGCGGCCCGGGCGGCGGGCAGCGCGGCCCAGCCGACCTCGTGGCCGTGGGTCTGCGCGACCACCCGGCGGATCCCCGACCGGCGGCGCAGCCCGGCCGCCAGCAGGCCCAGCGGGGCGGCGGCGCCGAACCAGACGGTGTCGCAGCCGTGCTCGCGGGCCAGCCGGGCGGCCCGGCGGGCCACCAGCGGGGTGGGCAGCAGCACCCGGGTCCGCTCCCGGACCACCTCGAAGGGCTGGTCGGCGTCGAACTTCGCCGCCCCCCGCCAGCTGGAGGCGTAGACCACCACGGAGCCGGAGGGCTGGCGGACGGCGAGGTTGTGCACGAAGGACTGGATGCCGCCGGGGCGGGGTGGGAAGTCGTTGGTGATCAGCAGCGTCCGGCTCATCTACCGGCCTCCCTGGCGTAGGCGCGGGCGGCGGCCATCCGCTCCACGGTGGACGGGTGCGACGCCGACCAGAGGTACTCCCAGCGCGGCGGGTCGGGATCGGCCAGGTTGACCCCGGCCAGCCGGCGTTGCATCGCCTCGAAGGTGGCCGGGTCGCCGGTCAGCGCGAGCGCGTGCGCGTCGGCGCGCGCCTCGACCCGGCGCGAGACCAGCGCCTGCGCCGGTGCGGCGACCAGCCCGGCCACCGTCACCAGGGCGATCAGCAGCGGGAACGCGCGCGGCTCGGCGACCGAGTCGACGCCGGCCAGCCGCAACAGCGGCCCCCAGGAGCCCAGCAGGTAGAGCGCGACGACCGCGAGGGCGGCGCCGAGCGCGCCGGTGAGGGTGCCGGTCCAGACGTCCCGGTCCTTCGCGTGCCCCAGCTCGTGCGCGACCACGCTGGTCACCTCGGCCGGGGTGGCCTCGCGCAGCAGGGTGTCGTAGACCACCACCCGCCGGGTCGGCCCCAGCCCGGAGACGTACGCGTTGACCGCCTTCGTCCGTCGGGAGGCGTCGGCGACCAGCACGTCGCGCACCGGCACCCCGTCGCGAGCCGCCATCGCCATCAGCTCGGTGCGCAGCGGACCCTGCTCCATCGGGGTGAACCGGTTGAACACCGGCTCCACCAGCACCGGCAGCACGAACGACAGCAGCACGACCAGGCCGGCCGCCCCGGCGGCGCCGAACGCCCACCACCAGCGGGGGGCGAGCCGGGTCACGGTGTAGAAGCCGAGCAGCGCGATCGCGCCGATGACCGCGCTGACCGCGTACGACTTGAGCAGGTCGACAGCCCAGCCGCTCCAGCCGTGGGTGCTCAGCCCGTACCGGGTGAGCACGGACTGCCGCCAGGCGGCGAAGGGCAGGGTGAGCAGGTCGGCGAGGAGCACCACGGCGAGCCCGCCGAGCACCGCGCGGGCGGTCCAGTGGCCGCCGAAGGGGCGCCCCGCCAGTTCGACCAGGCGGGCGCCGAGCGGGGTGAGCCCGAGCAGCAGCGCCACCAGCAACCCGACCACCAGCGCGCCGTACGCGCCAGGGCGCAGCGCGGAGCGGAACTCCCGCGCGTGGGCCACCCGGTCGGCGGGAAGTTCGCCCAGCGCGGCGACCTGGTCGGCCCGGGGTGCCGGCGGCCGGCTCCACGGCACCAGCACGATGCTGGCGACCAGCAGCGCCAGCACCAGCCCGCCGAGGGTCAGCACCGCCCACCCGCGGGGGGTCACGCCGGCACCTCGTCCGCCGGCCCGCCGCCACCACGCCGTAACCGCGTCATGCCGCCGCTCCTCCCGCCGTGAGCGCCCATCCTATTGCCCGCCGCCACCGGGCCCGGCGCGGTGCCCGCGCGGTCCACGGGGCGGACGCCCCTGCGGGAACGGCGTGCCGGTCAGGCCACCCGGCGCCGGCGGGCGGCACGGGTCGGCGCGGCCTCGTGGGCCAGCACCTCCACGTCGAAGCCGGCCCGGGCGAACACCTCGACCGCCCGGAGCTCGGCCGGCCCGAGGTCGGCAGCCGGCGAGTCGGCGTCGAGCAGAGCCGTCACCAGGCAGCCGTTACAGCCGGCGCCGCGGATCCCGCACCTGTCGCAGTCGATGAGCATCGTGCCTCCCTGACGGAGTGCGGCGCGGCGGGTGCGACAGCCTGGTCACCACCCGCGCACCGTCGGTCAGGTCGGACACTAGTCACCGGGTACGACAGAACCGGACAACAGTGATCAAGAGTTAGGAACGGGCCAGTCGGCGCAGCAGCGAGTCCGCGCCGAGCGGGTACGCGCCGTGCCGGCGCACGCCGTCGGCGACCTCGCGGTCCGACGAGACCACCACCACCGGCCGGCCGGCCGGCTCGGCCCGGACCAGGCGGCGGATCAGCTCGTCGGCGGTCTCCCCCTTGCGGGAGAAGAGCACCCGCACGCCGCGCGGGGTGGGCGGCAGCCCGTGCATCCGCTCCGCCCCGTCGAAGACCACGGTGACCTCGTCGCCGGTCTGCGCGGCGATCCCGCCCAGCCCGGTGATCAGCCGTTTGCGCTGCTGTTCGAGGGACATCTCGCCGAAGCCGCGCTTGGTGACGTTGTAGCCGTCGACCACCAGGTGCGCCCGGGGCAGGGCGAGCAGCTGGTCCAGCCGGGCCGGGTCGTCGGTGTCCCGGGCGCGGGCGGCGGTGCCGGCGGGCGTGACCGCCGACGAGTCGGCGAACGCGTCGGCCACGAAGTCGGCCGGCAGCTTCTCCACCGGGTCCAGCGCCAGTTCCCGGCGCAGCCCGACGGCGGCCTGGCCGATGGTCTCCAGCAGCAGCCAGAGCCGGGCGTCGTCGACCGAGCGGGACTCCTTGGCGCTGGCCCGGGCCACCCCGGCCGCCGCCTCGGCCTCGGCCAGCCGGGCCCGCGCCCGGCGCAGCTCGGCGTCGCTGTCGGCGGCCGCCCGGGCCGCCCGGCCCCGCTCGGTGGCGAGCAGCTCGTTGGCCCGGCGTTCGCGCGCCTGCGTCTCCCGCAGCGTCCGCTGGACCTGACGGTTCTCCTCCCGCAACTGCCCCAGCTCCTCGCGGACCCGGGCCAGCTCGTCGCGGAGCTTCTCCGCCTCGACCCGGGCCACCGCCCGGTCGTGCTCGGCGCGGGTGGCCCGCTGCTCGGCCTCCCGGACCAGCTCGGCGATGACGGCGCTGTCCGCCTCGGCCCGCACGGCGGCGCCGCTGGCCTCGATCAGCTCCCGCCAGCCGCGGGGCCGGGCCAGGTACGCCAGCGCGGCCACCTCGACCGGGTCGGCGGCGGCCGGCGCGGTGCCCTCGACCACGGCGGCGCCCAGGTCGCCGGCGTCGGCGAGCACCCGCGCGGTGACCCGCTGGCGGAACAGCGGGTCGGCGGTGAGTTGGGCGGCGATCACCGGCGCGCCCAGCCGGGCGCGGCGGTTCGGGGCGAACTTCGCCACCCGGCGCAGCGGCACCGGCAACTCGTCGGCGGGCAGCCCGGGCAGCACCGCGGCGGTGAGCGTGACGATGCGCTGGCGGACCGGCTCGGGGAGGGTGGGCTCCGGCTCGGGCGCCCCCGCACCCGGTTCCGCTCCGCCGTCGGGCGCGGCGGTGGACGACCCCTCCTCCGGGAGGTGGTCGTCGTACGGCTCGGTGAGGGGCATGGGGCAAGTCTCCCACCGCGACCGGGCCCACCGCCGGGTGAGTGAGCCGATCTCTCATCCTAGACCGACGGTGACGGCTGGGACCGCTGCGACGGGAGTGTCGGACCGGGCCGCTAGCCTGCCGCGCGTGGCACCTGGCGAGTACGTCCAGCAGACGCTGGCCGGTCTGGATCCGACAGCGGGCGGCGGGGTGGACCCGGCGCTGCCGCTCTACGCGACGACCTTCGTGGTCGTCGACCTGGAGACGACGGGCGGCGCCCCGGACGGCGGCGGCATCACCGAGATCGGCGCGGTCAAGGTGCGCGGCGGCGAGGAGCTGGGGGTGCTGGCCACCCTGGTCAACCCCGGGGTGCCGATCCCGCCGTTCATCACCGTGCTGACCGGCATCACCCAGGCCATGCTGATCCCGGCCCCGCCGATCGAGCAGGTGCTGCCGAGCTTCCTGGAGTTCATCGCCGACGCCGTGCTGGTCGCCCACAACGCCCCCTACGACGTGGGCTTCCTCAAGGCGGCCTGCGCGAAGCACGGCTACCGCTGGCCCAACCCGCGGGTGCTCGACACCGCCGCCCTGGCCCGCCGGGTGCTCACCCGCGACGAGGTGCCCAACCGCAAGCTCGGCACCCTCGCCGCCTACTTCCGCACCGCCACCCAGCCCACCCACCGGGCGCTGGACGACGCCAAGGCCACCGTCGACGTGCTGCACGGGCTGATCGGGCGGCTGGGCGGGCACCGGGTGGACACGGTCGGCGAGGCCATCGAGTTCGCCCGCGCGGTCACCCCCACCCAGCGCCGCAAGCGGCACCTCGCCGAGGGCCTGCCCAAGGTGCCCGGGGTCTACATCTTCCGGGCCGCCGACGACCGGCCGCTCTACGTCGGCACCTCCGGCGACATCGCCACCCGGGTGCGCAGCTACTTCACCGCGGCGGAGAAGCGGGCCCGGATCTCGGAGATGCTGGCCGCCGCCGAGCGGGTGGAGGCGGTCGAGTGCGCCCACCCGCTGGAGGCCGAGGTCCGCGAGCTGCGGCTGATCGCGGCGCACGCCCCGCCGTACAACCGGCGCTCCAAGTTCCCGGAGCGGATGGTCTGGCTCAAGCTGACCGACGGTCCCTATCCGCGGCTGTCGGTGGTGCGCAGCCTCGCCCCCGGCGACACCGCCTACCTGGGGCCGTTCCGCTCCAAGCAGGCCGCCGAGCTGGCCGCCGCCGGTTTCCACGACGCCGTCCCGCTGCGCCAGTGCACCCACCGGCTCTCGCTGCGCACGGTCACGCCGGCCTGCGCGCTGGCCGAGCTGGGTCGCTGCCCGGCGCCCTGCGAGCACCGGATCACCCCCGAGGAGTACGACCACCGCGCCGCCGCACCGTTTCGCACGGCGACGGCCAGCGACCCGCAGGTGGTGGTCGACGCCCTGCTCGCCCGGATCGAGACGCTGTCGGCGGGCCAGCGCTACGAGGAGGCGGCGGTGGTGCGCTCCCGGCTGGCGGCGGTGCTGCGGGCGAGCGTACGCATGCAGCGGCTGGCCGGGCTGACCCGGATCGCCGAGCTGACCGCGGCCCGGCGTGCTCCCGGCGGGGGCTGGGAGCTGGCGCTGGTCCGGCACGGCCGGCTCGCCGGGGCGGGGGTCTCCCCGTCCGGGGTCCATCCTCGACCGACCATCACCGCGATCCGGGCCACCGCCGAGACGGTGGAGCCCGGTCACGGGCCGGTGCCGCGCGCCTCCGCCGAGGAGACCGAACGCATCCTGTCCTGGTTGGAGCGGCCGGAGACCCGGCTGGTGGAGATGTCCTCCGAGTGGTCCTCGCCGGTGTCCGGTGCGGGCCGCTTCCGCGACCTGCTGGCCAAGGCCGAGAACGGCGGATCCCACCAACTCTCGACCGAACGCTCATGAGCAAGTGACCGATCGGACGACGGTGACTGACTTAGGCTGTTAAGGGAGTGCAGTCCTGCCCGTTTCGTGGGCCTGCTTCCGGTTACCAGAGATGGTGATCGCGGAGCCGGGGTGAGGAGGTGTCCCTCGTGGACGTCGACGCCGGACACGGCGCCGCCCTGGGGGGCGCGCTCCCGACCCAGCCCGGGGAGCTGCCGCTGGCCCGCCGGCTGCGGTCCCTGCTCACCTGGCCGACCAACGACACCGACCCGGTCAACCATCTGGTCCGCACCCACCGGGGCATCCACGCCAGTGCCGAGACGTCGGTGCTGCGCCGGGCGTACACGATCGCGGAGAACATGCACCGCGGCCAGTTCCGCAAGAGCGGCGAGCCGTACATCACCCACCCGCTGGCGGTCGCCCAGATCTGCGCCGACCTCGGCATGGACACCACCACCCTGGTGGCGGCGCTGCTGCACGACACGGTGGAGGACACCCGCTACACGCTGCAGGCGCTCTGCGAGGACTTCGGCCGCGCGGTGGCCCACCTGGTCGACGGGGTGACCAAGTTCGACAAGGAGTTCTACGGCAAGGCCGCCGAGGCGGAGACGATCCGCAAAATGATCATCGCGGCGGGCAAGGACGTCCGGGTGCTGATCATCAAGCTGGCCGACCGGCTGCACAACATGCGTACTCTCGGCGTGCGCTCGGCGGCGTCCCGCGAGCGGATCGCCCGCAAGACCCAGGAGGTGCTCGTTCCGCTCTGCGACCGGCTGGGCATCCAGACCCTCAAACGCGAGCTGGACGACGTGGTGCTACTGCACCTGCATCCCGAGGAGCACGCCCGGATCGCCCGGCACGTGCACGACCGGCCCGGGTGGGACGCCTACCTGGACGATGTGGTCGCCCAGACCAGGACGGCGCTGCGCCGCAGCCGGGTCGACGCCGAGGTGAGCCCCCGACCCCGGCACCTCTACTCGATCTGGAAGGACACCGTCGCCGGTGGCCACACCGCCCCGTTCGACCTGCCCCGGATCGTGATCGTGGTGGACGGCCCGGCCACCGACTGCTACGCCGCGCTCGGCGCGGTGCACGGGCGCTGGCGGCCCGTCCCCGGCCGTTTCAAGGACTTCATCGCCTCCCCGAAGAACAACCTCTACCGGTCGCTGCACACCAGCGTCTGCGGCCCGCAGGACCGCACCGTCGAGGTGCTGATCCGCACCCGCGAGATGCACCGCTCCGCCGAGTACGGCGTCGCCGCCGACTTCCGCTTCCCCCGCTCCTCCGGCGAGGCGGCCCAGGCCGAGCAGCTGGCCTGGCTGCGCCGGGTACTCGACTGGGAGCAGGAGGCGCCCGACCCGGCCCAGTTCCTCCAGTCGCTGCGCTGCGACCTGGCCGAGACCCAGATCCAGGTGGTCGCCGACGGCCGGCAGGTCGTGCTCCCGGCCGGGGCCACCCCGGTCGACCTGGCGTACGAGCTGGGCACCGAGTGGGGCGACCACTGCCTGGCCGCCCGGATCAACGGCCGGCTGGCGCCGCTCTCGTCCGAACTGGACGAGGGCGACGTGGTGGAGATCTTCACCGAGAACGACGCGGAGAGCGGCTTCGAGGCCGACTCGGCGCCGCGCGGGCCGCGGCGCGAGTGGCTGGGCTTCGTCAAGTCGCCGCACGCGCAGATGCAGATCAGCCGCTGGTTCGCCGAGCACACCGAGCCGGGCATCTCGATCGCCGACAAGGTACGACTCGGCCGGGCGACGATCGGGCTGGCGCTGCGCAAGCACGACCGGGGGCTGGCCAGTGACCTGCCGCTGCTGCGGCTCTCCGAGGAGCTCGGCTACCCCGACCTGGAGACCCTGCTGGTGGCGGTCTTCGACCGGGCGGTCGAGCCCGACGCCGTCGTTCGGCAGCTCATCGATCTGGTCGACCACCGCCAGTGATTCCCGCCCGGTCCGGCCGTCCTGACGCGGGTGGTGGGGCCGGGGGGCGGGTGGGGGCCGGAGGGCCTAGCCTGGAGTCATGATCCCCCGCTCGCGCGCCACCGGCCGGGCCGTCGCCTACAAGGTCTTCTACCGCCTTCCGGTGGGGATGCGCCGCCGCCTGGTCCGGCTCGCCGTGCCGAAGTACGTCGTCGGCGCGGTCACCCTGGTCCGGGACAGCGAGGCCGAGGGGAGCGGCCGGCTCCTGCTGCTGCGCCAACCGCCCGGGTACAGCTGGACCCTCCCGGCCGGCCTGCTCCAGCGCGCCGAGGCCCCGGTCGTCGGCGCGGCCCGCGAGCTGTACGAGGAGTCGGGCATCCGGCTCTCCCCCGACCGGCTCCGCCCGGCTGTCCCGAACGCCCTGGTACACGCCAAGGGCTGGGTCGACATGGTCTTCGAGGTGGAGGTGCCGGCCTCGACCACCGAGCTGACGGTGGACGGCGCGGAGGTCTACGAGGCCGCCTGGCACCCGATGGACGACCTGCCCCGGCTCAGCCGGGCCACCGCCTTCCTGCTCGGCCACTACGGGATCGGGCCGCTGGCCGGGCAGATCCCGCCCACCGGCCGCGCGGCGTGACCGCGATCCCCGACCGGCCACGCCGCGTCACCGCGACCCCCGACCGGCCGTCGCCCCGGCCGGCCGGCGACCCGGCGCCGGTGCCGCCGGCGGGGATCTGCGCGGTGGTGCTCGCCGCCGGCGAGGGGACCCGCCTGCGGCCGCTCACCGAGCGGGTGCCCAAGGCGCTCTGCCCGGTCGGCAACGTGCCGCTGCTGGACCGCGCGCTGGCCCGACTCGCCGGGCTGGGCCTGACCGGTCCCGGGACGGTGGCGGTCAACGCCAGCTACCTCGCCGACCAGGTGGTCGCCCACGTCGGTGCGCGGGCCCACCTCTCCGTCGAGCCGGACGGCCCGCTGGGCACCGCCGGGGGCGTGGGCAGGCTGCGGGACTGGATCGCCGGGCGCGGCGTGCTGGTCGGCAACGCCGACGCGTACCTCGCCGACCCGGCGGCCGCCCCCGGGCCGGACGTCGCCGCGCTGCTCGACGGCTGGGACGGGCGGAGCGTACGCCTGCTCGGCCAGCCCGCCGCGGACCCGGCGGCCCCCGGCACGTTCGACGGACACGAGTTCACCGGCTTCTCCCTGCTGCCCTGGCGGCTGGTCCGGGCGCTGCCGGCGACCTTCGGCGACCTGGTCCGGGCGGTGTGGCGGCCGGCGGAGGCGGCCGGGGCGCTGGAGGTGGTGGCGTACCCCGGCACGTTCTACGACACCGGCACCCCGGCCGACTACCTGGCGGCCAACCTGCACGCCGCCGGCGACGGCGAACTGCTCGATCCCGGCGCCATCGTGACCGGCCGGGTGCGCCGCGCGGTGGTCGGGGCGGGCGCGGTGGTCCGCGGCGACGTGGAGCGGGTGGTCGTCTGGCCCGGCGCCACCGTCGACGAGGGCGAACGGCTGTGCGACGTGATCCGGGCCGGCGGGGCGCTGACCGTGCCGGCGGGCTGAGCGGCCCGCGCCGGTCCGGTCCTGCGCCGACCGGTCAGCATCTAGCATGAGCCACGACGTCGACGAACGGAGAAGCGTCCAGTGATCACCGCGATCGTCCTGATCGACTGCGCCACCGACTCGATTCCCGAGGTGGCCGAGGCCCTGGCCAACCTGCCCGGCGTCAGCGAGGTCTACTCGGTGGCCGGGCACGTCGACCTGATCGCCATGGTCCGGGTCCGCGAGTTCGAGCAGATCGCCCAGGTCATCGCCGGCAGCATCTCCAAGGTGCCCGGCGTGCTCAACACCGAGTCGCACATCGCGTTCCGGGCGTACTCCCAGCACGACCTGGAGGAGACGTTCGCGATCGGGCTGGCCGGCGCCGACTGACCGGTGAACGCACGGTGGCCGGCCCACCCCGGAGGGCGGACCGGCCACCGTCGGCCGTGCGGTGACGTCAGCTGGTACCCGGAGCCGGCGTCTCGGTGGTGCCACCCGGCGACTCGGGCGTGCCGCCCGGGGCCGGGGACTCGGTGGTGCCGCCCGGCGCCGGCGTGGTGGTGCCGCTCGGGCTGGGCGTGCCGGTGGCGCTGGCCTCCGGCACCGGGATGCCGAGCTGCCGCGCGAGGTTCACCAGCTCGTCGTAGTGCGCCTGGAGCACCGGCAGCGCGGTCTGCGCCAGCTGGATCACCGACTGCTCCTGACCCTGCGAGATCTCGGTCTGGGTGGCCTGGATCGCCTGGATGTGCGCGGCGAGCTGCGCGGTCACCCACTGGCGGTCGAACTCCTCGCCCCTGGCGTTGTTCAGCCGGTCGAGGATCTGCCGCTGGTCGGCGGTCGGGTCGTTCGGCAGTTGCACACCCAACTGGGAGGCGGTCTGCTGGACCGACTGGTCCAGCTGGGTGTGGTCGGTCCTGAACATCTCGCCGAGCCGCTTGACCTCCTGGTTCTGGCCCTTCTCCCGGGCCAGCTCACCAGCTCTGATCTCGAACAGGTTGGACTGGTGCACCGCCTGCAGGTACTGGCTGTCCTGCGTCGACGGCTGTGCCGCGGCCTGCACGGCCGCGGCAGGCGCCAGACCGACCAGCACCAGTGCGGCCAGCAGGCCGAGGCGTTTGATTCCCAACATGTTCCCTCCCCGTTGACGTTGGACCGCACGGATACCCGGCTGGCGGGGGTTATTCCTGCGTTTCCACCCGTCGGTGGGCGGGTTGCGGGGTGGGCAGGGCGGACCCGGACGAACGTCGCGGAAATGGACGTGGCGCCCACCGGAGAACTCCGGCGGGCGCCACGGTCGGGTACGTCGTCAGCGACGGCTTTCGCCGCTGCCGATCTCCTCGCGCTCGCGGCGGGGCTCGACCGGCGGGTGCCCCGGCGAGACCGGCGCCTCGGCCGGCTTCTCGATCGGGTAGAAGAAGCCCCGGATGGCCGGGCCGAGAGCCCCGAGCCGGTTCATCTTCTTCGGCACCACCCAGCCGACGTAGTCCAGCTCGCCGTGCCCGTCGTGGCCGTCCACCGCGGTGAGCGGCTGGTGGACCTCGACGAACCGGCCGTCCGGCAGGCGCCGGATGATGCCGGTCTCCACACCGTGGGCCAGCACCTCCCGGTCGTGCTGCTGGAGACCGAGGCAGAGCCGGTACGCCACGTAGTACGCCAGCGGCGGGACCACGAGCAGGCCGATCCGGCCCGCCCAGGTCATCGCGTTCAGGCTGATCTGGAACTTGTCCGCGATCACGTCGTTGCCGCCGGAGAGGGTCAGCACCACGAAGAACGACACCGCCATGGCGCCCGCCGCGGTCCGGGCCGGTACGTCCCGGGGCCGCTGGAGCAGGTTGTGGTGCTTGCGGTCCTTGAGGTGCCGCGCCTCCATGAACGGGTAGAACAGGGAGATCGCGACCAGGATGCCCGGCAGCACGACCGTCGGCCAGAACAGCGGCGGGATGACGTACCCGTCGCCGATCGGGATGGTGATCTCCCAGGCCGGCATGAGTCGGGTCGAGCCGTCGAGGAACATGACGTACCAGTCGGGCTGGCTGGCGGCCGAGACCACCCACGCCTCGTACGGACCGAAGTACCAGATCGGGTTGATCTGGAAGAGGCCACCCATCAGCGCGATCACGCCGAAGACGACCATGAAGAAGCCGCCCTGCTTGAGCGCGTAGCGCGGGAACATCCGCTCGCCGACCACGTTCTCGTTGGTCCGGCCGGGGCCGGGCCACTGGGTGTGCTTCTGCTTGAACACCAGGCCCAGGTGGACGGTGATCAGCGCCACCAGCAGACCCGGGATCAGCAGCACGTGGGCGATGAAGAAGCGGCTGATGATGATCTCGCCCGGGAACTCCCCGCCGAAGATCGACGAGGTGACCCAGGAGCCGATCACCGGGATCGACAGCATGATGGCCGAGGCGATCCGCAGGCCGGTGCCGGACAGGCCGTCGTCCGGCAGCGAGTAGCCGGTGAAGCCGGCCAGGAAGCCGACCCAGAACAGCAGCGAGCCGATGATCCAGTTCGTCTCACGCGGCTTGCGGAACGCGCCGGTGAAGAAGACCCGCAGCATGTGCACGACGATCGAGGCCATGAACAGCAGCGCCGCCCAGTGGTGCATCTGCCGCATGATCAGACCGCCCCGGACGTCGAACGACAGGTCCAGGCTGGAGGCGTACGCGGCCGACATCGGCGTGCCCCGCAGCGGGGCGTAGCTGCCGTCGTAGACCACCTCGGTCATCGCCGGCTCGAAGAAGAAGGTCAGGAAGACACCGGTCAGCAGCAGCACGACGAACGAGAAGAGGGCGATCTCGCCGAGCAGGAAGGACCAGTGGTCCGGGAAGACCTTGTTGAGCAGCTTGCGCAGCGGGGTGGCCACCTGGAACCGGTCGTCCACCGCCCCGGCCGTCTTGGCCGGCACCGCTGCTACGTCGAACTTTCGGCGCTTCATGGCCGCTCCCAGAAGTCGGGGCCGATGGTTTCGGTGTAGTCGGACTTCGCCACGAAGAAGCCCTCCTCGTCCACCTCGATCGGCAGCTGCGGCAGCCGACGGCTGGCCGGACCGAAGATGGGCCGGGCGTTGTCGGTGATCAGGAACTGCGACTGGTGGCACGGGCAGAGCAGCCGGTTGGTCTGCTGCTCGTACAGGCTCGCCGGGCAGCCGGCGTGCGTGCAGATCTTGGAGTACGCCGCGTAGTTGCCCCACATGAAGTCCTGGCGGCCCAACCGCGCGTTGGCCTCGCGGGACTCCTGGGCGTCCGTCTCGCGCAGGTGGATCAGCAGGGTCGGCGAGTCGGCGTGCTTGTTGCTCACGCCGTGCTCGATGCCCGGGAAGACGGTCAGCTGGCCACCGGCGCTGATGTCGGCCGGGCGGATCGGCCGGCCGTCCTCACGGACCAGCCGGACCTTGCGGCCGCCCTCGGCCGGCGCGAAGCCGGTGGTGAACATCTGGTTGTTCTTGTGCGGGTGCGAGATCAGGCCACCGATCAGCGGGGCCGCGACGACCGCGCCGACCGGCAGCAGGCCCGCCGCCAGCGAGACGCCGAGCAGCGGACGACGCCGCACGCCCATCTCGTCGGCCAGGTAGAGCATGGTCTCCCCGGTGATCTTGCGATCCTCCGGCGCCCCCGGCTGGTCGTGCCGGTCCTGGATCGAGACCTCCTTGGGCAGCAGCTTCTTGCCCCAGGTGAGGATGCCGAAGCCGACGGCCAGGAGCGCGACGCCCAGGGTGACGCCGAGCAGCGGGGTGTACCACTTGTCACCGCCGCGGCCGGCCTCCCACTTCCACGGCCACCAGATGTAGATGACCAGGAAGGCGGTGGCCGCGAGGCCGGTGAGGAGGAAGAACAGGGCGACCGTACGGGTCAGCCGGCGCTCGGCCTTGCTGCCCGGCGCGACCTGCTCCTCGTAGTGGACGATCTCGATGTCGTCCCGACGCGCGCCCTCCAGGACGATGTCGAACCGGGACAGCCGGGGGTCCATGACGTCGAGCGGCTCCGGACCCTGCGGGGCCTGGTGCTCGGTGTGGGTGCTCATGCCGTCACCTCGCTACGGGCGGTGCCGACGCACGGCACCACGGCAATGGTACTGACGTTCGACCGGGTCACGACTTGCCCGCAATCCACAGGCTGGCGAAGACCAGCGCGACGATGCCGAACAGGAAGGCCGCCAGGCCCTCGGTGGAGGGGCCGTACCGGCCGAGGTTGAAGCCACCCTGGTCCTGGTCGTGCTTCAGCGTCTCCTGGATGTAGGCGATGATGTCCGCCTTCTGCTCCGGGGTGATCTGGTTGTCGCCGAACACCGGCATGTTCTGCGGGCCGCTCAGCATGGCGGCGTAGATCTGCCGGTCGCTGGCCGGGCGCAGGCTCGGGGCGAACTTGCCCGAGGAGAGCGCGCCGCCGCCACCACCGAAGGCGTGGCACTGCGAGCAGTTGATCCGGAACAGCTCGCCGCCGGTCGCCAGGTCGGCGCCCTCACGCAGGTGCCCCTCGGGGACCTGCGGGCCGCCACCGAGCTCCTGGACGTACTGGGCGAGCTGGCGCACCTGCTCGTCGGTGAAGACCGGGGGCTTGCGCTGGGCCTGGGCCTCCTGTCGGGCCATCGGCATGCGGCCGGTGCCCACCTGGAACTCGACCGAGGCGGCGCCCACGCCGACCAGGCTCGGGCCACGACCCTCGACACCCTGCGCGTTGCGACCGTGGCAGGTCACGCAGCTCACGTCGAACAGCGCCTTGCCCTCGGCGGCGGCGCCGGTCAGCGGCGGGTTTTCCTGCGCCTGCACGCCCGGGGCGAAGACGGTGTAGGCGCCGCCGGCCAGCGTCAGCGCGGCGATCAGCCGGACCGCGGCGCCCAGCCGGCGGCGGCCCCTGCTGCGCGCTACGGGCCGCCCGCGCAGGCGCGCGAGCAGACCGCGTCGGCGGTCGTTGTCAGAAGTCATGACCTGTGTCCTTAACCGGTTGGACCTTGTCTCAGGGGACGGAGCAGCGGCGCGGTTCGTGACGCGCCAAGATCACTGGAGCCAGTAGATCATGGCGTAGAGCCCGATCCACACCACGTCGACGAAGTGCCAGTAGTACGACACGACGATCGCCGAGGTGGCCTGCGCCGGGGTGAACCGGCCCATGGTGGTGCGGATCATGAAGATGATGAAGGCGATCAGGCCGCCGGTCACGTGCAGGCCGTGGAAGCCGGTGGTGAGGTAGAACATCGACCCGTAACCGTCTTCGTTGATCTTCACGCCCTCGTGCACCAGGGTGCGGTACTCGTTCACCTGGCCGAGCACGAAGATCAGGCCCATCACGAAGGTGATCGTGAACCAACGCCGCAGGGCGTGGACGTCGCCCTTCTCCGCCGCGAAGACACCGAGCTGGCAGGTCACCGAGGACAACACCAGGATCACCGTGAAGGTGGTCGCGTACGGGATGTTGAGGTGCTCGGTGTGCTTCTCCCACTGCTCCGGCGCTGCCGCGCGGATGGAGAAGTACATCGCGAACAGCGCCGCGAAGAACATGAGTTCGCTGGAGAGCCACACGATCGTCCCGACGCTGACCATGTTGGGTCGGGTCAGGGAGTGGATCCGGCTCTTGTCAATGGCTGGGGCCGCAGTCACGCGGTCATTATTGCCCTTGACCGGGGCGGGCGATCAGCGGGGGGCCAAACCCGGGCGGGGGATGGCCCGATCGTGGTGGTCCGGTTCGCCTGGCCTAGCCTGAAAAGCGTGCTGCACGTCGATTCGATCTTCGCCGCGACCTCGGCGGGCCCGTCGGCCGTCCTCGCCGCCGGGGGCGAGGCCGTCCCGCCGCCGTTCACCATCGCCCGGGTCTTCACCGAGACCCGGCTGGACAGCTGGCTCGCCCTCGGGCTGGTGCTGGCCGCCGGACTCTACCTCTACGGGGTCTACCGGCTGCGGCTGCGCGGGGACGCCTGGCCGGTCCTTCGGACGATCTTCTTCCTCGGCCCGGGCCTGGGCGGCATCGCCGCGGTCACGGTCAGTGGCCTGCACGCGTACGACACGGCGCTGCTGTCGGTGCACATGGTGCAGCACATGGTGCTGTCGATGATCGCGCCGATCTTCCTCGCCCTGGGCGCTCCGGTCACCCTCGCGCTGCGCACGCTGCCGGTACGCCCCCGCAAGCGGCTGCTGGCGGTCGTGCACAGCCGGTTCGCGAAGGTCTACAGCTTCCCGCTGGTGGCGTTCAGCATCTTCGTGGTGAACCCGTTCGCGCTCTACTTCAGTGGTCTCTACCACTACACGCTGGAGCACGCCTGGGCGCACGAACTGGTGCACGCGCACTTCATCGCCACCGGCTGCGTGTTCTTCTGGCCGCTGCTCGGCCTCGACCCGTTGCCCGGGCGGTGGCCGTACCCGGCGCGGGCGCTGCTGATGCTGCTCTCCGTGCCGTTCCACACGGTGCTCGGCCTCACCATCATGCAGAGCACCACGCTGCTCGGCGGGGACTGGTACCCGTCGCTCAACCTGTCCTGGTCGGACCCCTGGAACGACCAGGTGGTCGCCGGCGGCATCCTCTGGGCCGGCGGCGAGTTCGTCAGTGTGACGATGCTCGCGGTGCTGGTCGTGCAGTGGATCCGGCAGTCCGAGCGGGAGGCCCGCCGGCTCGACCGCGAGCTGGACCGCCAGGAGGCCCGCGACCGCGCCGCCGACGCCGCCGCGACCGCCGCGGCCGCGACCCCCGCCCCGGGCACCCCGGCCTGAGCTGCGCCGACGCGGTGTCCACGCGGGCCGGCCGGGCGGGATGTCGGGTACGCCACACCGGCGGGTACCATCAGCGGGCAGCTACGAGGTGGGAGCCAGTCCAGCGATGAGCGATCGTCAGTGCACCGTCCTGCTCTACAGCGACGACCCGCAGGTCCGTGACCGGATGCGGCTGGCCGTCGGCACCCGCCCGGCGCCCGGCCTCGAGATCGAGTTCGTCGAGGCCGCCACGTACGCCGAGTGCATCCGACTGGTCGACGACTACGAGATCGACCTCATGCTGCTCGACGGCGAGGCCAGCCCGGGCGGCGGCATCGGCATCGCCCGCCAGATCAAGGACGACCGGGACGACGCCCCGCCCACCTGCGTGGTCATCGCCCGCTCCGCCGACCGATGGCTCGCCGCGTACGCGCAGGTCGACGCCACGCTGGTGCACCCGCTCGACCCGGTGACCACCGGCACCACGGTCGCCGAACTGCTGCGTACGCACGCCGCCGCCTGAGTCCGCGCGCTCGGCGGCGCCTCCGGCGCCCGGGCTGACGGGCGCCGACCCCGTCCCACCCGCACCCACGCCCGCTCGGGAGGCCCACCATGGGCGAACGGACCTGGCCGCACCTGCTCAACGCGCTGCTGCGCGGCGACGAGCTCTCCACCGCGGACACCGCGTGGGCGATGGACGAGATCATGACCGGCGCCGCCGCCCCGTCCCAGGTCGCCGGCTTCGCGGTGGCGTTGCGGGCCAAGGGCGAGACCCCCGCCGAGCTGGCCGGCCTGGTGCAGGCGATGCTCGGCCGGGCGGTGCCGGTCGAGCTGCCCGAGGAGCTGCGGCGCACCGCGCTGGACGTGGTCGGCACCGGCGGTGACCTCGCCCACACGGTGAACATCTCCACGATGACCGCGCTGGTGGTGGCCGGCGCCGGCGTCCGGGTGGTCAAGCACGGCAACCGTGCCGCCTCCTCGCTCTGCGGCACCGCCGACCTGCTGGAGTATCTCGGCGTGCCGCTGGACCTGGCGCCCGAGCAGGTCGCCCGCTGCGTCGAGGAGGCCGGGATCGGGTTCTGCTTCGCCGGCCGGTTCCACCCCGGGATGCGGCACGCCGGCCCGGTCCGCCGCGAGATCGGCGTACCCACCTTCTTCAACTTCCTCGGCCCGCTGACCAACCCGGCCCGTCCCCGGGCCGGGGCGGTGGGCTGCTTCGACGCGCGGATGGCGCCGGTGATGGCCGCCGTCTTCGCCGGGCGGGGCGACTCGGCGATCGTGATGCGCGGCGAGGACGGCCTGGACGAGTTCACCACCGCCGCCCCCACCCGGGTCTGGGTGGCCCAGCAGGGCACCGTGAGAGAGGCCGTGCTGGACGCGACGGACCTCGGGGTACCCCGGTCCACCCTGGCCGACCTGCGGGGCGGGGACGCGGCGTACAACGCCGGGGTGGCCCGCCGGCTGCTGGCCGGGCAGACCGGCCCGGTGCGGGACGCCGTGCTGGTCAACTCCGCCGCCGCGCTGGCCACCCAGGGGCCGCTGGACGGCGACCTGACCGAGGCGCTGCGGGCCGGGCTGGACCGGGCCGCCGAGTCGATCGACTCGGGCGCGGCGGCCGCCGCCCTGGAGCGCTGGGTCGAGGTGGCCCGCACCCTCTGAGCGGCCGCACCCGCTGAGCGGGTGGCGCGGCGGAACTGTCGGAGGGGCGTGCCAAACTACACGGGAGTAATTTTCCGTTTTCCGCCGATGGCTCCGATGGTCGCCGGCGGGCACCGGAGCGAGAGGAGACGCCCGTGTCGGACCGCGAGCTCTACTGCGACACCTGCGAGGGCGTGCAGCCGTTCGAGGTCCCGCCCTGCGTCGACGGTCACGACCTCGACTGCCCCGAGCTGATCTGCACCGGCTGCGGCGCGGCCGTGCTGATCGCCACCTTCGCCTTCCACGCCCCGCGCCTGGCCGACCGGCGCCCGCGGGCGACCGCCCGGTCGGACCGCCGCGCGGCCTGACCCGCGGCGCCGTCCTCGTCGCGGCGCTCCCGCTCGCCGTGCCGCCGGGCCGTTGGCCCCGCCGGCGACCGCCCGGTCTACCGGTCCTGTCGACCTGATGTCGTGGACGACTCACGGGGCCGGAAACACACGCAGGCCCGCGTCCCGGAGCGGGACGCGGGCCTGCGGGCGAAGCCGTCAGATCAGTGCTCGGCGGTACGCCGGGTGCCCGTGTAGTACTCGAAGAGCAGGCCGCACGCGGCGAAGATGACCGCGACCAGGCCGACGCCCACCAGCCAGAACTGCCAGTACACCAGGCCCAGGCCGGCCACCGCGGCGGCCAGCGCCAGACCGAACGGCCAGTAGCTGCCCGGGCTGAAGAAGCCGATCTCGCCGGCGCCGTCGGCGATCTCGCCGTCCGGCCGGTCCTCCGGCCGCAGGTCGATCCGGCGGGACACGAACCAGAAGAAGCCACCGCACATCGTGCAGAGCAGGAACGACAGCAGCAGAGCCACCGTGCCGACCCACTCGACCCGGCCGCCCGAGTCACCCCAGGTCCAGGCGCCGTAGAGCACCGTCGCGCCGAACAGGAACGCGGCGATGACCAGGAAGATACGCCACTCGGTCTTCATCTCGGTTCCCTCAGTTCCTCGGGTCGGAGTGCGACTTGTCGGGGTTGAAGGTGCCCACGTTGCGCCGCGTCTTGAACGGCGCGGTGGTCTTCGCGTACGGGTCCTCGCCGATGGCGCTGAGCGCCTCCTGCGTCGACTTGCCGTCCCGCTTGGCCGCCAGGAACTGGTCGTACTTCTCCGGGGAGACGACGCGCAGCTCGAAGTTCATGAAGGCGTGGTAGCTGCCGCAGAGCTCGGCGCACCGACCGACGTACGCGCCCTCGGACTCGAGCTTGGAGATCTCGAAGACGTTGCGGACGTTGCCCGGCATGACGTCCCGCTTGAACAGCAGCTCCGGCACCCAGAACGAGTGGATGACGTCGCGGCTGGTCTCCTCGAACCGGATCGACCGGTCGGTCGGCAGGACCAGCACCGGGATGACCTCGCTGGTGCCCAGCACCGACGCCACGGTGTTCGCCTCGGGGCCCTGACCATCGCGGTAGTTGAACTGCCAGTTCCACTTGAACGCGACGACCTCGACGGTCACGTCGGGGTTCTTCGTGATCCGCACCACGTCGGTCTGCACGACCGCCGTGTAGTAGAAGAGCACGGAGACGATCAGGATCGGCGCGATGGTGTAGAGGAACTCCATCGGCAGGTTGTACCGGGTCTGCACCGGCAGCTCGTTGCCCCGCTTGCGGTAGCGCACGATGCACCAGAAGATCAGGCCCCAGACGAAGACGCCGACCGCGAGGGCGGCGATGCAGGAGGCGATCCACAGGTCGTACATCCGGTGCGACTCCGGCGAGATGCCGCCCTGCGGCCAGCCGAAACCGTCGACCGAGCTGCCGACGTTGCAACCGGTGAGCAGAACCAGCAGCGCCGCTCCGCCGAGACCGAGCCCGGCGAGTCGACCAGCACCACGCCGCCGGCGCCCATTGGCTCCTGGGGAAGCGCTGTGCCGTACGGCCGAGGGCCGTACCTCCGAACTCCTTGCGACCACCTGGTCCTGCCTCCCTAGCGCGCCGCGGTGGGTTTCCCTCAAGCACCGACGGCAAAGGCGTCACCGACGGTCGCAGATTACTCGACCATGACGGGCTCGCCCGTGTTGGGGTCACTGTGCGCCCCCATCGGGGGGCTCGTGGGCATACCGACCCGATAGCGTGGGCTGTCGTGAGCCCTACCCCCGTCTACCTGGATGCGGCCACCGCCGCGCCGCTGCACCCGGTCGCCCGGCAGGCGCTGCTGGCCGCCCTCGACGACGGCTGGGCCGACCCGGCCAGGCTGTACACCCAGGCCCGCCGGGCCCGCCAGCTCCTCGACGCCGCCCGCGAGGCCACCGCGGCCACGCTCGGCGTCCGCGCCGACGAGCTCTCCTTCACCCCCAGCGGTACGACCGCGGCGCACGGGGCGGTGCTGGGTGGCCTGGCCGGTCGACGGCGGGTCGGGGCGACGCTGGTGCACTCGACGATCGAGCACTCCGCGGTGCTGCACGCCGCCGAGCGGCACGTGGCCGGTGGCGGCGCGGCGGTCGCCGTGCCGGTGGACCGGCTCGGCCGGCTCGAGGAGTCCGCCTGGTCCGAGGCGGTACGGGCCCCCGGGGTCGCGCTGGCCGCGCTGATCGCCGCCAGCCACGAGGTGGGCACCGTCCAGCCGGTGGCGCGGGCGGCGGCCGAGTGCGCCGACGCCGGTGTCCCGCTGTACGTCGACGCGGCCCAGGTGGTGGGGCGGGCGCCGGTGCCGGCGGGCTGGTCGGTGCTGACCGCCAGCGCGCACAAGTGGGGTGGGCCACCCGGGGTGGGACTGCTGGTGGTGCGCAAGGGCACCCGGTGGGAGTCGCCCTGGCCGGCCGACGAGCGGGAGTCCGGGCGTACCCCGGGGGTTATCAACCTGCCGGCGGTGGTGGCGTCGGCGGCGAGCCTGCGCGCGGCGGCGGCCGACGCGGCGGCCGAGGCGGCCCGGCTGGCGCCGCTGGTGGACCGGATCCGGACCCGGGTGGCGGCCGAGGTGCCGGACGTGGAGGTGGTCGGCGACGCCAGCGACCGGCTCCCCCACCTGGTCACCTTCTCCTGCCTGTACGTCGACGGCGAGGTGCTGCTGCACGCGCTGGACCGGCGTGGCTTCGCGGTCTCCTCCGGCTCCTCCTGCACCTCCTCGACGCTGCGCCCGTCACACGTGCTGGAGGCGATGGGGGTGCTCTCGCACGGCAACGTGCGGGTCTCGCTGCACCGGGAGACGACCGAGGCGGACGTCGAGCGGTTCCTGGCCGAGCTGCCCGGGATCGTCGCCGAGCTGCGCGCCGAGGCGGGGGTGGTGGGGCTGTGACCGACCCCACGGAGGTGCTCGACTGCCGGGGCCAGCGCTGCCCGCTGCCGGTCATCGCGCTGGCCCGCCGCCTGCCCGAGCTGCCCGTGGGCGCGGTGCTGCGGGTGCTGGCCGACGACCCGGCCGCCGCCGTCGACATCCCGGCCTGGTGCCGCATGCGCGCCCAGGAATTCGTCGCCGCCCACCCCGACACCACCGCCTACGACGTCCGCCGCACCCACTGACCCCTCCCCCCTCCCCCACGTCGCGGGCGCGCGCCCCAGATCCGCACACGTTCACGGAAAGAGTGGCTGTTCGACGTCGAATAGCCACTCTTTCTCGGAAAGTGCGCCCGCAGGGACTGCGTACCCGGGGAGGGTCAGGTCAGGTAGGTGAGGATGGCGGGGAGGGGGTCCAGGTCCACGGCGGTGTCGACCACCAGGCGGGGGCCGATGATCGGCTCGTACTCGGCGCGGCGGAGCAGGGTCTGGTCCCAGGTGGGGAGCAGCGGGTCGGGCTCGGCGGGCAGCCGCGCCTCGACCCGGCGGCGGTGCTCCGCCTCGTCGCCGCAGTGCACCTCGATCAGCCGCAGCGGCACCCCGGCCCGCGCGACCAGGTCGTGCCAAAGGCCGCGGGCGCTGGCCACCGGGTTGACCGCGTCGACCACCACGGCCAGGCCGAGCCCCAACTGCACCTCGGCCAGCCCCGCCACCGCCTGGTACGCCGCCATCCCGGGCACGTCGCCGACCAGCCCGTGCTGCGCCAGCGCCCGCTCGACCGGGTCCACCGGCAGCACGGGCGCGCCCAGCGCCGCGCCGAGCCGCCGGGCGAGGGTGCTCTTGCCCACCGCCGGCAGGCCGGCGAACGCGACCAGGACGGGTCTCACGGCAGCAGGTGCGGCCGCACGTCCTCGGCGGCGGCGTCGCCGTACGACTCGGCCAGGCGCTTGACGAACAGGTCGCGGCGGACCTCGTACTCCTGGGTGCCGACGGTCTCCAGCACCAGGGTGGCCAGCAGCGAGCCCACCTGCGCGGCCCGCTCCAGGCCGAGGCCCCAGGAGAGCGCGGCGAAGAAACCGGCCCGGAAGCCGTCGCCGACGCCGGTCGGGTCGACCGCCTGGATCTCCCGGGCGATCGGCACGTGGATCGTCCCGAAGTCCCGGCCGGCGATCTCCGCGCCGTGCTTGCCCAGCGTGGTGACCCGTACCTTCACCCGGTCGAGCAGCTGCTCGTCGGTGAGGCCGGCCTTGCTCTGCAGCAGGGACTTCTCGTAGTCGTTGGTCATCAGGTAGTCGGCGCCGTCGATCAGGCCGATCACGTCCGCGCCGTCCATCCGGGCGAGCTGCTGGGACGGGTCGGCGACGAAGGCGTAGCCGCGCTCCCGGCACTCGGCGGAGTGACGGATCATCGCCTCCGGGTCGTTGGCGCTGACCAGCACCAGGTCGAGACCGCCGAGGCGCTGGGCGACCGGGGACAGCTCGATGTTGCGGGCCTCGCTCATCGCCCCGGCGTAGAAGGAGGCGATCTGGCACATGTCGGTGTCCGTGGTGCAGACGAACCGGGCGGTGTGCGCCACCTCGCTGACGTGCACCGACTGGCAGTCGACGCCGTGCCGCTCCAGCCAGGAGCGGTAGTCGGCGAAGTCGGCGCCGACCGCCCCGAGCAGCACCGGACGCAGCCCGAGCTGCGCCATGCCGAAGGCGATGTTGGCGGCCACCCCGCCGCGACGCAGCACCAGGTCGTCCACGAGGAACGACAGCGACACCTTGTGCAGCTGGTCGGCGATGAGCTGGTCGGCGAAGCGACCGGGGAAGCTCATCAGGTGGTCGGTCGCGATCGAGCCGGTCACGGCGATCTTCATGTCAACCCTCGGGGTCGGGAGCACGGCGCCGGTCAGCCTACCGGGCCGCCCGGGGAGCCGGTCCAGGGTCTTCTCGACACTGCGCCACCCGGCGCTGATCCGGACGTCACCCCCGACTGCGGCGCACAGACGGCGACGGGGCCGCCCCGAAGGACGGCCCCGCCGTACGCAGGTGCTGGTCGACTCAGCTGAACGAGTCGCCGCAGGCGCAGGAGCTGCCCGCGTTGGGGTTGTCGATGGTGAAGCCCTGGGCGTCGATCCGGTCGGCGAAGTCGATGGTGGCGCCGGCCAGGTAGGGGGCGCTCATCCGGTCGACGACGACCTCGACACCGTCGAAGTCGGTGACGACGTCACCGTCGAGCGACCGCTCGTCGAAGAACAGCTGGTACCGCAGGCCGGAGCAGCCGCCCGGCTGCACCGCGACCCGGAGCCGCAGGTCGTCGCGGCCCTCCTGCTCGATCAGGGCCTTGACCTTCTGCGCCGCGACGTCGGTGAGGACGACGGAAGTAGGGGCCTGGGCCTCGGTCGACTCGGTCTGCGCTGGCGTGGTCACGTGGAAATCTCCCTGCGCGGTATGGGTCCGGACGCACTGGCCAACGTCACGCGTCGTCCAGTGATTCCCGGTGTGGTCCAGATCCGATCGTACGCCGTCCCGGCCCGCGCGACCCGGGGGCGTGACCGGAAGGGCGTCACCCGCGCCGCAGGTCCGCAGCGGGGCGGCACCGCGCCGCGCGCCCCGGCATCCCGACCGGTCTCTTCGGCACGGCCGTTACCGAACGAGCGTGATACCTCAGAGGTATCAATATGCCTCTGAGGTATCACGCTCGTGGGTGGTGTCATGCCCCGGACCGGAGCGACCGGAGCCGGCGCCACCGAATCGGCGGCGGCCGCCCCCGGCCGGGTGCTCAGCGGCTCCACTGCCGGGCCAGCCGCGCGCCGAGCGCCCGCAGCCCCTCGGCCGGGCGGCCCATCGCGGCCTCGACCCCGCCGCGTTCCTCCCCGCCGAAGTGCTCCACCAGGCTGTACGTCTCGGTGACGCCGGCCGAGGCCGCCTCCCGCCGCCCGGTGCTCACCCGTCCCGCCAGCACCACGCAGGGCACTCCCCGGTCGCGGGCGGCGCCGGCCACCCCGGCGACCACCTTGCCGCGCAGCGACTGGTGGTCGAAGGATCCCTCCCCGGTGATCACCAGGTCGGTGGCGTCGAGCGCGGCGTCCAGCCCGATCGCCCGGGTCACCAGGTCGATGCCGGATTCGCAGCGCCCGCCCAGGGCGAGGATCGCCGCGCCGAGGCCGCCGGCCGCACCGCCGCCCGGGAGCGCGCCCAGTCCGGGCGGGCAGCCGGGCAGGTCCCGTTCGAGCACCGCCGCCCAGCGCTCCAGCGCGGCGTCGAGCAGCAGCACGTCCTCGCGGGTGGCGCCCTTCTGCGGGCCGTAGACGTTGCTCGCCCCGTGCAGCCCGAGCAGCGGGTTGTCCACGTCGGTGGCGGCGACCAGGGTGGCCCCGCGCAGCCGGGGCACGCCGTCGAGGGTGGCGACGGCGGCCAGCGCCGCCCCGCCGTATGGCAGGGCCCGGCCGGCGTCGTCCAGCGGCGTCGCGCCGAGCGCGGTGAGCAGGCCGGCCCCGCCGTCGTTGGTGCCGGAGCCGCCGAGCCCGATGACCACCGTGCGGGCCCCGTGCTCGACCGCCGCGGTGACCAGCGTCCCCAGCCCGTAGGAGGTGGTCGCCTTCGGGTCCCGCTCGGCGGCGGAGAGCAGGTGCAGCCCGCAGGCCTGGGCGCTCTCCAGGTAGGCGGTGCCGTCGTCGGTGACCAGGATCTCACCGGTGGCCGGCCGGCCGAGCGGGTCGACGGTCGGCACCGGGATCCGCCGCCCGCCGAGGGCGTCGGCGAGCACCGCGACGAAGCCCGGCCCGCCGTCGGCGAGCGGTCGGATCAGCAGCTCGTCGCCGGCGGCGACGGCCCGCCAGCCCTCGGCGACGGCGGCGGCGACCTCCGGGGCGGCGAGGGTGCCGGCGAACTTGTCCGGACAGAGCAGCACGCGCATGCCTGGCAGTGTGGCAGCCCACACCGGCGGAGGCTGCGCGGCAGCCACGCTGTGGGACCATGGGAGGCGTGACTTCGACCTGGGTGGAACCCTCCAACACCGCCACTGCGCTGCTGCTCCTCGGCCGCGGCAGCGACCCCGCCACCGAGCGTGGCGTGGAGTGTCCGGGCGACCTGCCGGCGCCGAGCGACCCTGACCTGGTGGCCCGGGCGGCGGCGGCCAAGGCCGCGCTCGGCACCAAGGTGTTCGTGCTGGGTCACCACTACCAGCGCGACGAGGTGATCCAGTTCGCCGACGTGACCGGCGACTCGTTCAAGCTGGCCCGGGAGGCGGCGGCCCGGCCGGACGCGGAGTACATCGTCTTCTGCGGCGTGCACTTCATGGCCGAGAGCGCGGACATCCTCACCTCGGACGCGCAGAAGGTGATCCTGCCCGACCTGGCCGCCGGCTGCTCGATGGCGGACATGGCGGTGCTGTCGCAGGTCGAGACCGCCTGGGACGTGCTGACCGAGCTGGGCGTCGCGGCGGACACCGTCCCGGTGACGTACATGAACTCCTCGGCCGACATCAAGGGCTTCGTCGGGCGCAACGGCGGCGTGGTCTGCACCTCGTCGAACGCCAAGCGGGCCCTGGACTGGGCGTACCAGCAGGGGTCGAAGGTGTTCTTCCTGCCCGACCAGCACCTGGGCCGCAACACGGCGGTGCTGGAGATGGGCTACTCGCTCGACGACTGCGTGCTGTACGACCCGCACAAGCCGAACGGCGGGCTCACCCCGCAGCAGCTGCGCGACGCGAAGATGATCCTCTGGCGGGGGCACTGCTCGGTGCACGGCCGGTTCACCCTCGACAGCGTCAACGACGTGCGCGCGCGGGTGCCGGGGGTCAACGTGCTGGTGCACCCGGAGTGCCGGCACGAGGTGGTCACCGCCGCCGATCACGTCGGCTCGACGGAGTACATCATCAAGACCATCGAGGCGGCTCCGGCCGGCTCGGCCTGGGCCGTCGGCACCGAGCTGAACCTGGTCCGCCGGCTGGCGCTGGCCCACCCGGACAAGCAGATCATGTTCCTGGACAAGGCGGTCTGCTACTGCTCGACGATGAACCGGATCGACCTGCCGCACCTGGTCTGGGCGCTGGAGGAGCTGGTCGCCGGGCGGGTGGTCAACCAGATCACCGTCGATGAGGACACCGCGCACCACGCGCGGGTGGCGCTGGACCAGATGCTCGCCCTGCCGGGCGCGGACACCCCGCCGCCCCGCTGATCACCCACGGTCACATCGCTGGTACGGAAACATGCCGGAATCCCCGGTTCGTTCCGTGCCTGGCGATGTGACCGATTCCATTTTCGTCACCGAGGGCTATGCTGCCGGGGCGACGACATCGCGGACCGTTTTGCGCCGGTCCCATTCCGGGTAGCTGAACAGCCGGCAAGAGCTGGACAGCTCGACCCACCCTCGACACAGCACCACCCGACGCGCTGGAGGTTGCGTTGACCGACGACGTCCTGGTCGTACACGGAGGCACGCCGCTGGAAGGGCGGATCCGCGTGCGCGGCGCGAAGAACCTGGTCTCGAAGGCGATGGTCGCCGCCCTGCTGGGCGACACCCCCAGCCGGCTGTTCGACGTGCCGCGCATCCGTGACGTCGAGGTGGTCCGCGGGCTGCTCGGCCTGCACGGGGTCAAGGTCACCGACGGCGCCGAGGAGGGCGAGCTGGTCTTCGACCCGGCCAACGTCGAGAGCGCCAGCACCGACCAGATCAACGTGCACGCGGGCTCCAGCCGGATCCCGATCCTGTTCTGCGGCCCGCTGCTGCACCGGCTCGGGCACGCCTTCATCCCGGACCTGGGCGGCTGCCACATCGGGCCGCGCCCGATCGACTTCCACCTCCAGGCGCTGCGCGAGTTCGGCGCGACGGTCGAGAAGACCCCGGAGGGCCTGCACCTGTCGGCGCCGAACGGGCTGCACGGCACCAAGTTCGCGCTGCCGTACCCGAGCGTGGGCGCGACCGAGCAGGTGCTGCTCACCGCGGTGATGGCCGAGGGCGTCACCGAGCTGCGCAACGCCGCCGTCGAGCCGGAGATCATCGACCTGATCTGCATCCTGCAGAAGATGGGCGCGATCATCAAGGTCCACACCGACCGGGTGATCGAGATCCAGGGCGTCAAGCGGCTCAGCGGCTACACCCACCGGCCGATCCCCGACCGGATCGAGGCGGCGAGCTGGGCGGCGGCGGCGCTGGCCACCCGCGGGCACGTCGAGGTGCTCGGCGCCCAGCAGGTCGACATGATGACCTTCCTGAACATCTTCCGCTCGGTCGGCGGCGCGTACGAGGTGACCGACGCCCGCGCGCCGAAGCTCGGCGACCCGGGCCAGGAGGGCGGCATCCGGTTCTGGCACCCGGGCGGCGAGCTCAACGCCGTGGCGCTGGAGACCGACGTGCACCCGGGCTTCATGACCGACTGGCAGCAGCCCCTGGTCGTCGCACTGACCCAGGCCCGCGGCCTGTCGATCGTCCACGAGACGGTCTACGAGCAGCGGCTGGGCTACACCGAGGCGCTGAACACGATGGGCGCCAACATCCAGGTCTACCGGGACTGCCTGGGCGGCACCCCGTGCCGCTTCGGCCGGCGCAACTTCAAGCACTCCGCGGTGATCGCCGGCCCGAGCAAGCTGCACGCGGCCGACCTGGTCATCCCGGACCTGCGCGCCGGGTTCAGCCACCTGATCGCGGCGCTCGCCGCCGAGGGCACCTCCCGGGTGTACGGCGTGGACCTGATCAACCGCGGTTACGAGGACTTCGAGGCGAAGCTGGCCAGCCTGGGCGCGCACGTCGAGCGGCCGTAACCGAACTCACCTGAGCTCGGAACGAGCGCCCGGTGCACCGTGATGTGCACCGGGCGCCGTCGTTTGGCTACCCTTCACCTCGTGCCGTCGCTGTTTCGTCGCAAGTCCGCCGACCCCGACTCCTCCGCCACCGTCGTGGCGACCGAGGAGCAGCCCTCCGCGCGCCCCCGGGGCTACACCCCGAGCAAGAAGGAACTGGGCCTGCAGACCCCGAAGCGGCCGGTCGGCGGTCGTCGCCCCGCCGGGCCGACGAAGCCGCTGACCAAGGAGGAGGCGCGGGAGCAGCGCCGGCTGGCCCGCGCCGAGGCGGCGGCGGAGTTCCGCCGCGAGGGCGGCCCGCGCGACCGCGGCCCGGAGCGGCTGCTGGCCCGCAACGTGGTCGACTCCCGGCGTACCGTCGGCACCTGGTTCTTCGGTGGCGCGCTGATCGTGCTGATCGGCTCCAACCAGGCCATGCCACCGGCGATCCGGCTGGCCTCGAACATCATCTGGGGTGCGCTCGCGCTCGGTGTGGTGATCGACTCGATCCTGATCTCTCGCAAGATCAAGAAGCTGGTCCGGGAGCGCTTCCCGAACAGCGGCGAGCGGATGGGGTCGCTCTACCTCTACGCGATCATGCGCTCGATCACCTTCCGCCGGATGCGGGCCCCCGCGCCGCAGGTCAACATCGGCGACAAGATCTGACCCCCACCCGGTCCGGACCTGGCCCCTTCCCGGCGTAAGCGGGGAGGGGCTTCGTCACTGCACCCCGAGCAGGCGCAGCAGGGCCGTGGTGCCGGCCGCCGCGACCACCACCAGGACGAACGGTGCCCGCCGCCAGGCGAGCAGCACCCCGACCAGCACGCCCGCCGGCCGGGCGTAGCCGGCGAAGCGGCCCGCCTCGGTCAGTGCGGCGGTCGCGGCCAGCGCGGCCAGCAGGGCGGCGGCCCCGACCGGCAGCAACCGCCGGGACCACTCGGGCAGGTCCAGCCGGTCCCGCAGCAGCACTCCGGCGACCCGGAAGCCGTACGTGCCGGCGGCCAGGGCGAGGATCACCACGATCAGCACGCCCTCTCCTCCGTCCGGAGGGCCGGCCCCGACCCGGCTTCCCGGGGTCCGACCCGGCCCCGACCCCGCGCTGGCGAGCCGGTGGCGCCGGGCGCACCGGACGGGGCGGCGCTGCCGGGCGCACCGGACGGGTCGGCGCCGGGCCGATCGGCGGCCGATCGGCGGGGCCTGCGCAGGGCCGGCAGGGCCAAGGCGGCGAGCGCGAGCAGCACCGGCAGCCCGGCCGGCAGCACCGGGGTCGACAGCACCGCCAGGCCCGCGCCGGTCAGCGCCACCCGCCGGGTCTCCGGGTCGCGCAGGGTCGGCAGCAGCAGGGCGATCAGCCCGGCCGGGAAGGCAGCGTCCAGCCCCAGGGTGGCCGGATCGCCCACCGCGCCGCCGGCGAGCACGCCGAGCAGGGTGCCGGCGTTCCAGGCCAGGAAGAGCAGCGTCCCGGCGAGCCAGAACGCCCGGTGGCGCGCGGAGCCGGCCGGTCGCGCCAGCGCGAACGCGGTCGTCTCGTCGGTCATCAGGTGGCTGCCGAGCAGCCGTCGCCAGCGCGGCCGGCCGAGGCTGTCGCCCAGGGTCAGGCCGAACGGCAGGTGCCGGGCGTTGAGCAGCAGGCCGGCCAGGACCGCGGCGAGCGGGCTGCCAGCGGCTACCAGGCCCACCGCCATGAACTGCGCGCCACCGGCGTAGACCACCACCGACATCGCGACGGTCGCCCAGGGGGGCAGGCCGGCGGCCACCGCGACCGCGCCGAAGGAGGCGCCGACCGCGATCATCGCCGCGCCGATCGCAGCGACGTCGCGGAGCATCCGGGCGTCGGGTGTTCGCTGAGCCGTACGCATGGTCCATTATGATGAACACCTTCGACGCGTTCGTCAAACCGAACAAAAAGAACGATGGAGCGAACAAGGCCGTGGACACCACTCCCCTGCTGGCCACCATCGCGGCGGCCCTGCGCCGCGAGCGCGACCGGGCCGGTCTGTCGTTGACCGAGCTGGCCCGCCGCGCCGGCATCGCCAAGTCCACCCTGTCCCAGCTCGAATCCGGCGTGGGCAACCCCAGCGTGGAGACGCTCTGGGCGCTGGGCGTCGCGCTCGGCGTACCGTTCAGCCGGCTGGTCGAGCCGCCGCCGGCCAGCGTCCGGGTGATCCGGGCCGGCGAGGGCCCCCGGGTCCGCTCGGAGCACGCCGACTTCACCGCCACCCTGCTCGCCGCCGGCTCGGCACACGCCCGGCGCGACGTCTACGTCATGGAGCTGGAACCGGGTGACGTCCGCGTCGCCGAGCCGCACACCCCCCGCAGCGTGGAGCACATCGTGGTCGCCGCTGGGCGGATGCGCGTCGGCCCGGAGTCCGACCTGGTGGAACTCGGCCCGGGCGACTACGCCACGTTCCCGGGGGACGCGCCGCACCGGTACGAGGCGCTGGCGCCCGGCACCTTCGCGGTCCTCGTCATGGAGCACCCCTGAGCTGCTGGCGGAGCGCGCCTCAACCACAGCGCCTTCTCCTGGCCCGCGCCCTCACTGAGCTGACGCCGATGCCGGTAGACAGCTCTGGGAGCGTGCCGGCTGAGGCGGCGGGCCGCTGGCCGGGCGTGGGGAGCCGTGCCGGCTTCGACGGTCGGCGGCTCAGCCGCTGACCGGGGCCGCCCGGCTCGCCGGGGATCGGTAGAGCCGGGTCACCACCTCCTCGATGTCCGGCTCGACGATCGAGATGTCGCGGAGCGTGGCCAGACCGGCCAGCCCGGCCACCACCTCCGCCGCACCGGCCGACTCGCAGGCGTAGACCAGCCGGCGCCCGTCCGCCTCGACCCGTTCCAGCGGCGCGCCGGGCAGCGTCGGCGGGGTGGCCAGCGCGGTGTCCAGCTCGGCGACCACCATCCGGCGGGAGCCGTACCGGCTGTGCAGGGCGGCGATCGAGCCGTCGTGCACCACCCGACCGTGGTCGATCACCACGAGCCGGCGGCAGAGCCGCTCGATGTCGGCCAGGTCGTGGGTGGTGAGCACCAGCGTGGTGTCGCCGGCCCGGCGCAGCTCGCCGAGGAAGTCGCGGACCGCCTGCTTGCTCACCACGTCCAAGCCGATGGTGGGCTCGTCGAGGAAGAGCACCCGCGGGCCGTGCAGCAGGGCGGCGGTCAGTTCGCCGCGCATCCGCTGCCCGAGGGAGAGCTGCCGCACCGGGGTGTCCAGGAACTCGTCGAGGTCCAGCAGCGCGCGGCAGCGGCGCAGCCGGGTCGCGTGGTCGCCTGCCGGCACCCGGTAGACGTGCCGGAGCAGGTCGAGCGAGTCGCGCAGCGGCAGGTCCCACCAGAGCTGGGAACGCTGCCCGAAGACCACGCCGATGCCGAGGGCCAGCCGGGTGCGCTGGGCGACCGGTCGCAGCCCGCAGACGCGTACCTGCCCGGCGGAGGGAGTCAGCACGCCGGTGAGCATCTTCAGGGTGGTGGACTTGCCCGCCCCGTTCGGGCCGATGTAGCCGAGCGTCTCGCCGCGCTCCACCCGCAGGTCCACGCCGTCGACGGCGGTGACCGTCCGCTTCTCGCGGCGCAGCCGGCCGACCTTGACCCGGACCGTGAACTCCTTGCGCAGCCCCTGCGCGTCGATCACCAGGCTCATGACCCGCCCTTACACTGCGCAGACGCCAGGCGGATCGCGCGAAACGGCATGTCCTTCCGAGATACTGTCACACTTGACCCCTACAGTGATCGTTGTGGGCCGGGCGATCAAGCGAAGCTTCAAGTACCGCTTCTATCCCACGCCCGAACAGGCCGAACAGCTGAATCGGACGCTTGGCTGTGTTCGCTTGGTCTTCAATAGAGCACTCGAAGAGTGCATTCGCCTTCGGCGAGCCAACGGCCGGACGATGAGTTACACCGAGACCTCCGCCGAACTCACCCAGTGGAAGAGGACGGACCTGACCTTTCTCAACGAGGTTTCGTCGGTCCCCCTTCAGCAGGCGCTTCGCCACCTGCAATCCACCTTCAGCGCCTTCCTGAGGAAGAAGGCTCAACACCCGCGCTTCAAGTCCAAGCGCAAGTCTCGAGCCGCCGCGGAGTACACCCGATCCGCGTTTCGTTGGCGGGACGGAAACCTGACCCTGGCGAAGATGAAGCAACCGCTGAACGTTGTGTGGTCGCGTTCGCTGCCGGCTGGAACCGAGCCCTCGACCGTCACAGTGTCTCGCGACAGTGCTGGACGGTGGTTCGTCTCGCTGTTGGTCGAAGACTCGTCCCTGCAGCCACTTCCACCAACGACTCAGGCCGTCGGTGTGGACCTGGGGCTGACCACCTTGGCGACCCTTTCCACCGGAGAGAAGATCGCCGACCCACGCCATGAAGGCCGCGAGCGGCGACGACTGGGTCGTGCCCAACGCCGTCTCTCGCGAAAACAGCACGGATCCGCCAACCAACTGAAGGCTCGCCTTTCGGTGGCGAGAATCCAGACCCGGATCGCGGACCGACGTCGCGACCATCTCCACCAGCTGACCAGTCGACTCGTCCGCGAGAACCAAACAGTCGTGATCGAAGATCTCAGCATCCGGAACATGAAACGCAACCACAGACTGGCACGCGGGATCTCGGACGCTGCGTGGTGGCAGATGCGCCGCATGTTGGAGTACAAGGCAGACTGGTACGGACGCCGCGTACTCGTCATCGGTCGCTGGCAACCATCGTCGAAGAGGTGTTCGACCTGTGGCAGGGTAAGGGAATCCTTGCCCTTGAGCACGCGCTCGTGGACATGCGAATGCAGAGCCGTTCATGATCGCGACGTCAACGCTGCCCGAAACATCCTCGCCGCCGGGCTGGCGGAGAGGTGAAACGCCTGTCGAGAGCTGGTGAGACCTCAGCCGTTCATACGGCGCTGGCACGGCTCGCCGAAGCAGGAAACCTCGGGAGTGATCCCGGGGATCCCCGCTCCTGTGAGCGGTGGAAGACGTCAAGATCCCGTACTCCGGTAATGGCGGACACCGACGCGCCAGGCCGCCGCCGCGCCGGCGGCGGCCACCAGCGCGACCCCGGGCGCGGCCCAGCCGGCCCAGGCCGGCAGGCCCAGCGGATCGGCCCGGCCGAGCAGCGCCAGCGCCGGCTGGTAGCTGACGAAGGCGAATCCCAGCCCGTACGCGAAGGCCGCGCGGAACCAGCCCTCGAAGATCGTGACCGGGTACGTGGTGAAGTCCCGTCCACCGTAGGTGACCGAGTTGGCCAGCTCCCCCGACTCCACCCAGTAGAACGAGACGGTGGCGGTGGCCACGAAGAGCGAGCCGAAGAAGACCACCCCGGCCAGCGGGGCGACGACGGCCAGCGCCACCCGGCCGGGCGTCCAGTCGATCGGTGCGGTGGCCAGCGCCACCACCAGCACGGCCAGGCCGAACAGCGCCCGGGACAGCTTGCGCAGCGGCAGGTCCATCAGCAGCAGCTGGGGCAGCGCGCCGAGCGGTCGCAGCAGCACCGCGTCGAGCAGCCCGGTGCGCACGTACCGGGGCAGCCGCTCGATGTTGCCGACCAGCAGGTCGGCGGTGGCGAAGGCGCAGGAGGAGAGGCCGACCATCACCAGCGTCTCGGGAAGGGTGAAGCCGCCCAGCTCGTGGGTCACCCCGTAGAGCACCAGGACGGTGACCACGTCGAAGACGGTGGCCCCGACGTTGCCCAGCAGGTCCACCACGAACGACGTCCGGTACGCCGTCTGCGACCGCGCCTGCGCCCGCAGCAGCGCCCGGTACGCGGTGGCCGCGCCGCCCGCCTCAGCCACCCTGCACCACCAGCCGCCGCTCGGCCCGGCGCTGCACCAGCCGGCAGGCGGCCAGGATCAGCACCGCCCAGCAGAGCTGGAGAGCGACCAGCCCGAGCTGGGTGACCGGCGGGTCCCGCTCGACCAGCACGTCCAGCGGGGTCTGCAGCAGGCTCGGGAAGGGGGTGCCGAGCCAGAGGGCGAGCTGGAGCGGCTCGGGCAGGAAGCGCAGCGGGAAGTAGAGCCCGGCCAGCACCCCCGAACCGAGCGTCCAGAGGATCATCGGGCCACGGACGTCCTGCAACCAGTACGCGGTGGCGTTGACCAGGTAGCGGCAGCCGAAGCAGAGCACCAGCGCGGTGGCCACGGAGACGCCGAAGAGCGGCAGGGTCGACCAGCGGGTGGGCAGGTACACGTCGAAGAAGAGCGGGCCGACGAGCAGCGGCGGCAGGAAGCGGGCCAGCACGGCGTACCCGGCGCGGCCGAGGTCGGTGGCGAGGTAGCTGGTCACCGGGTGCACCGGGCGGAGCAGGTCGCCGGCCACGTCACCGGTGCGGATCCGGTCGGCCAGGTCGGTCCAGCCCCAGAGCAGGATCACCGCCAGCAGACCCTGCGCGACCCAGACGAAGGTGGCGAGCTGGGCCCGGTCGTACCCGCCGACGCTGCCGGCGGTCCCGGCCGCCGCGAGCAGCACGTAGCAGTGCAGGAACCCGAAGACGGAGTTGGTGACGGCACCGGCCAGCGCGGCCTGCCGATAGGTGGCGTATCGTCGGAAGCCGGCACGGGATATCGCCCCGAATGTCCGAAACCATAGGATAACGTTTGAGTCCGTGGGCGGTGCCACAGTGGCGGTGACCGAGCCCACGCCGTTACCCTCCATCCGCAGCCATGCCGTGCCGGGCCGGGCGACTCTACCGGCAGGTGGAGGCCCCGGCACGACAATTTCCAACGAGGTGACACCGCCGTGAGCGAGCGACGCGAGCCGGGCATCGGGCCGCGCCGCACGGGCGCCGACGAGGGCCCTCGATGACGGGCGGCTATCGCGACCGCTGGCAGGACCCGGCCGAGCCCTCCTGGGTCGTCGAGCCGACCACCGAGTGGCAGCCGCAGTTCCCCGGCCAGCGCTACCCCGGCGACATCGGCACCCGGCATCTCCCGGCACCGCCCCCGCGCGGGCGGGCCGCCGTGGTCGGCCGGGCCGAGGTGCCGCCGCTCGCCCCGACCCGTCCCGACGGGACGTACCTCGGGCGGTCCTGGGACGACCACGACGAGGAGCCGCCGCGCTGGGGTGGCCACCCCGTCGCCGAACAGCAGCCCCACGCCGACGAGGCGTACCGCCGCGACGACGACCTGTACCGGCGGCCGGCCTCCGACCTGACCTGGCAGCGCGAGCGCCGCCGGCCGGAGCCGGAGGCCCCGGCCCCGCGCGCCGCCCGTACCGCCTGGGCCGACCGCCACCCCGAGGTCGCCGACCGGCCCCGTGAGGTCGCCGACCGGCCCCGTGAGGTCGCCGACCGGCCGCGCGAGGGTGCCGACCGGCCGCGCGAGGCGGCGTGGCACCGCGACCGGGGCGCCCCCGAGCGGTACGACGGCCGTCCGCAGCGCCCCGCCCCGGGCGTCGCCCCGGTCTCCCCCGGGCCGAGGCACGAGCCGGCCCGTGGCGTCGAGCCCGGCTGGGTGCCCGAACCCGACGAGGCGCCGCCGGCGCGCCGGCCCGGCACCGGGTACGACCGCCGCCCGGCCGACGACCGCCGCCCGGCCGACGACCGCCGCCGCCGGCGGGACGGTCACGAGCAGTTCCCGGCCGACCGGCGGACCCGCCCCGACCAGGAGGCCCCCGGCCGGTACCGCGAGCCGGACGAGCGCCGCCCGGCGCGCCCCGAGGAGCGCCCGCCGCACGGATACGACGCCCGCCCGCCCGCCCGCGACCACGCCGGCCACCGACCCGGACCGAACGGGTACGCGGACCGCCCCACCCCGAACGGGTACGCCGAACAGCGGCCCGCAGCGAACGGGTACGCCGAACAGCGGCCCGCGCCGAACGGGTACGACGACGGGCACCGCCCGCCGTCGCGAGGATCGGACGAGCGCTGGCAACGCGGGTACGACGAGCGCCGCCACCCCGAGGAGCGGGGACCGTCGCGCGAGGCGGCCGCCCGCGCCGAGGCGTACCCGGACCGCCGGCCGCGCGAGGCGACACCGCCCGCGGAGGCGTACCGCGAGCAGTGGAGCCGGCCCGGCGCGGACCGCGACGGCCGGGGCGGGCCCGGCCCGGAATACGGCCGGCACCAGGAGCAGCGGCCGGCTCGCCCCTCCTGGCACGAGGAGCGGCCCGCCGCCCACGGTCCGGTGCGTCCGGTCTCTCCCGCGCCGGTCTCCGGAGCGCCGTCCTCCGGCGGCCCGGCGTCGGCCACACCCGTCTCCCCCGCCCCCACCTCGGGCGCGCCGGTCTCCGGCGCCCCCGTCCGCCCGGTCGCCGACCCGCGTGCCCCGCACGGCCGGGACCAGTTCCCGCCCCGCGCCGCCGGCACGCCGCCCTTCGCCGGGACCATGCCCCCGGTCTCCGGTCCGCCGCGCCCCGCGCCGCCGGCCACCGGCGGCTCACCGGGCTGGACCCGCGACGACCGGCCCACCTCGGCCCCGCCCGGCCCGGACCGGGACGCGCCGATCTCGTCGCCCCCGGCGGCCCGGCCACGGCCGGAGTTCCGGCCCGGCCAGGAGGGCGCGCCGCGCCCCACCGCGCCCGGCGACACCGGCCCGACCGCCCAGCGCCCCGGCCCGGCCGACCACCGGCCGGCCGCCGCGCCGCCGGCCGAGGGGCGACCGGTCTCCGGTGCCCCCGGTGCCGGATTCCGGTACCCCGTCGACGACCGGGTGCCGCCGGCGCACGGCCGGCCGTCCCCCGGCCAGCAGCCGACGCCCGGTCCGACGCCCGACCGGCGTCCGGTGTCGGGAGCGCCCGTCGGGCACCAGCCCGTGCCGGGACCGTCCGTCGGCCACCGGCCGGTCTCCGGGCCGCCCGAGGCCCGGGTCGCGCCGCAGCGGCCCGCCGGCCCGGCCCCCGCACCGGCCACCCCGGCGAGCGCGGGCCCGTCGGCCGCCGGCCCGTCCCTGGAGATCACGCCGGACAAGCCGCGCCGCTACATCCCGCCGGCGCCGGAGCCCGCCGCTCCCGTGCCACCGGTGGCCCGCAGCACGGAGCCGAACAGTTCCGAGGCGTGGTTCCGCCCCGCCCGGCCCAACCCGGACGACGAGGCCGACGACCGCCCGGTGTCCGCCCCGTCCGGCACGGCGGGCACGTCCGCGCCGGCGGCTCGGCAGCCGATCGAGGCCACCCACCCCTCGGACGAGCGGTCCCCCGTGCGGTCCCCGGACGCCGAGCCGTACCGGCCGGTCTCCGCGCCGCCGGCGTTCCGGCCGGTCGCCGACCAGGCCGCGTCCGACGGCACGGCACCGGCGGCGGCTCCGGTCGCGCCCGTCTCCGAGCCGGCCACCGCACCGGTCGAGCCCGCCGCTCCGACGCCGGAGCGGGACACCGCCGACGCGGTTGCCGCACCACTGTCGGCCAAGGCCACGGCGTCCGCGCCGGAGACCTCCGCCGAGCCGGCCTCGTCCAGGGCCGGGGAGCCGGCCGTCCCCGTGTCACCCGCCCCGCCGGTGTCCACGCCGGCACCGGTCCCCGCAGCCCGCCACGACGCGGCGGCGGTCCCGCCGCACTCGGTGCCGTCGGACGCACCCGACGGCACGGAGCCGGCCCGGCCCGTCTCCGCCCCGCCGGCCGACGCCATGGATCGGGCCCGACCTGTCTCCGCGGCACCGGCCGACACCCTGGAGCCTCCGGTCGGGGACACGGCGGCGGGGACCGCCGGATCTCTCGCGCCCGACGGCCCCGAACCGGCCCCGCCGGTCACCGCCCCACCGGCCGAGCCCGATCCGGCCGCAACGGTCGGACCGGAGGCCGTCAGCACGTCGACCCGACCCGTCTCCGCACCGCCGGCCGGCCCGCCCGAGCAGTCCGCCCCGCCTGCGCCGCACGTCCCGTCGTCCGTGGCCGAGGCCCCGTCCGGCGAACCGGAGTCCGCGCCGCCCGGGGCCGACACCGCCGAGGAGCCCGTCGATCCGGTGTCGGCTCCGCCGTCGCCGACCGGCGCGGGACCGACCTCGCCCGAGGCGTCGACGCCGCCCGCCACCGCACCGGAGCAGCCCGCCGGGCTCGTTCCGATTCCCCCGGTCGCCGCCACCACCGCCACGGCACCCGACCCGGATCCCGCCGTCGCGGCCACGCCGCCGGCTGACCCGACGACGCCGCCCGCCGACACGGCCACCCCGCTGACCGACGTGACCACGCCGCCGGCCACCACCGCCCCGGAGACCCCCGCCCCGGAGACCACCCCCACCGCGCCCGCCGAGCCGCCGGCCGACCCGGAGCAGGTCCTGGCCGCGTACCGGTGGCGGCTGGATTCCGAGACGCTGCGCGAGGTCGTCGACGACGCCGACGAGCTGCGGGCGCTGCGCCGGCGGCTGACCGAGAAGCTCGGCGCGTCCCTGGACAACCGGGCCCGGGCGCGGCTGCTCAGCCTGCGCGCGGTGGTCTCCCGGGTCGTCCACGACCTGGACGACGCGCTCGCCGACGGCCGGCTCGCCCTCACCTACGCGGAGGCGACCGGCGAGCTGCGGCGTACCGCGCTGGCCCGGGCCCGGCTGGCGGAGGTGCTGCGCTGCAAGGGCGAGTTCGCCGAGGCGGACCGGCTCTTCGCCGAAGCCAACTCGGCCGAGCTGCCGGACCGGCTGCGGGCGGCGCTGCACGAGCACGCCGGCCGCTCCTGCTACGACCAGGGCCGGCTGATGGAGGCCTGCGAGCACTTCGAGCGCGCCCTGGACCTGCGCCGGGCCGACGACCCGGAGCTGACCGAGCGGATCCGGGTCTGCCTGGACGCGGTGCACACCCGGGCCACCGCCCGGGGCGGCTTCGGGCCGTACCCCCGCAGCCGGGAGGAGGTGCTGCGCGGGCGCAAGTCCCCGGTGCCCACGCTCGACGGCGGCCTGGGCCGGTGGGGGTACGCGGACGCCGACGGTGAGCTGGTCCTCGACTACCGGTACGCCGAGGCGCAGCCGTTCCGCGAGGGCCTGGCCTGGGTACGCCGCCCGGACACGCCGGGCTGGGAGCTGATCGACGAGGCCGGCAGCACCCTGATCGGCCCCTCGTACGCGGCGGTGCGGGCCTTCTCCGACGGCCTGGCCTGGGTCTCGCGCGGCGGCGAGGCGGACTGGATGGCGATCGACTCCGAGGACACCGTGGTGGTGCCGGCGGGCTTCGAGGACGCCCGGCCGTTCACCGCCGGGGTCGCCGCGGTGCGCCGGGGCGGCTGGGGCGCGGTGGACCGCAACGGCCGGCTGGTCGTCCCCACCCGCTATCACGGCTTCCGCACCGCGCTGGCCGACGGCCGCCGGCTCGACGGCTTCACCGACGAGGGGCTGGCCGTGGTGGAACTGGGCGGCTTCCGGGGTGTGGTGGACCGCACCGGCCGGGTGCTGGTCGCGCCGGCCCACCCGGAGCTGGTGATCCACCCGGTGGCGTTCCTGGCCAACGACCGCACCGGCCGGTGGGGCGCGCTGGACCGGCGCGGCGAGCCGCTCATCGACCCGGTGCACCCCGGCCCGGACGCGGTGCTCGCCGAGATCGACCTGCTGCTGACCGACGCGCATCCGGTGCTCTGAACCACCCCGCCGCCGCGCCGTCCGGGTGGTCATGATCGGAGCGGACTAGGGTCGGGGGCATGGAATTCCGACACCTGGGCCGTTCCGGCCTGATGGTCAGCGAGATCTCGTACGGCAACTGGATCACCCACGGGTCGCAGGTCGAGGAGGACGCGGCGCTGGCCTGCGTCCGCGCCGCCCTGGACACCGGCATCACCACCTTCGACACCGCCGACGTCTATGCCGGCACCCGCGCCGAGGAGGTGCTCGGCAAGGCCCTCGCGGGCGAGCGCCGTGCGGGCCTCGAGGTGTTCACCAAGGTCTACTGGCCGACCGGGCCGGGCCGCAACGACCGGGGCCTGTCCCGCAAGCACATCATGGAGTCGATCGACGGCTCGCTGCGCCGGCTGCGCACCGACTACGTGGACCTCTACCAGGCCCACCGGTACGACTACAGCACCCCGCTGGAGGAGACGATGTCGGCGTTCGCCGACATCGTGCACGCCGGCAAGGCGCACTACATCGGCGTCTCGGAGTGGAAGGCCTCGCAGATCCGCGAGGCCCACCAGCTCGCCCGCGAGCTGCGCATCCCGCTGGTGTCCAACCAGCCGCAGTACTCGATGCTCTGGCGGGTCATCGAGACCGAGGTCGTCCCCACCAGCGAGGAGCTGGGCATCGGGCAGATCGTCTGGTCGCCGATGGCCCAGGGTGTGCTCTCCGGCAAGTACCTGCCGGGCCAGCCGCCGCCGGCCGGCTCCCGCGCCACGGACGAGAAGTCCGGCGCCGGGTTCATCGCCCAGTGGCTGACCGACGAGGTGCTGACCCGGGTGCAGCGGCTCAAGCCGCTGGCCGAGCAGGCCGGGCTGACCATGCCGCAGCTCGCCATCGCCTGGGTGCTGCAGAACCCGAACGTCTCGTCGGCGATCGTCGGGGCGTCCCGCCCCGAGCAGGTGCACGACAACGTCAAGGCGGCCGGCGTGAAGCTCGACGCCGACCTGCTCAAGGCGATCGACGAGATCGTCGAGCCGGTCACCGAGCGGGACGCGGCGAAGACCGAGAGCCCGGCCCAGCGGCCGTGACGCTCCCCCGGGTACGCCGACCGGGAGCCGCCCCGCCGCTGCGCGGCGGCTCGGCGGACTCAGCCCTGCCAGAAGCGGATCAGGTCCAGCCCCAGGCCGTAGAGCCAGCTCGGCAGGCCGAGCAGGTCGCCGATCGCGAAGACCGCGTCGAAGAACCAGCCACCGATGCGCGGGTTCCACAGCAGCGCGAAGAGCAGGATGAATCCGTACGGGGCGAACATGTCGTACATCCGCCGCCACTGCGGGTTCAGCCAGGGCTGGATCATGTTGCCGCCGTCCAGGCCGGGCACCGGGAGCAGGTTGAGCACGCTCGCGGTGAGCTGGAGGAACGCCAGCAGCGCCACCCCGGCCCAGAACTCGATCGGCCCGCCGAGGGTGCCCGTGCCGATCCGCAGCGCCGCCACCAGCAGCAGCGTGAACAGCACGTTGGTGGCCGGGCCGGCGAGGCTGACCAGGGTGTGCCGCAGCCGGCCCGGGATCGCGTGCCGGTCCACCCAGACCGCGCCGCCGGGCAGGCCGATGCCGCCGAGCAGCACCACCACCACCGGCAGCACGATCGACAGCAGCGGGTGGGTGTACTTGAACGGGTTCAACGTCAGGTAGCCCCGGTGGGCGATGTCCCGGTCGCCGGCCCGGAACGCGACCACCGCGTGGGCGTACTCGTGCAGGCAGAGTGAGACCAGCCAGCCCGAGACCACGAAGAGGAACACGTCGAACTTCACGTTGCCGAACCGGTTCCAGGCCATCACCCCGCTGGCCACGAAGAGCGCGACCAGGGCCAGGAAGACCGGGCTGGGCCGGAACGCCGCCCGGGGCACGCCGAGCACCAGCGGCTCGCCGCCCGGGCGGTCGTAGCCCATCACTCCGCCGTCGGGAGCAGGCTCATCCGGTACTCCACCCGGTCGTCCTCCACGAGCGCGACCGATGTGACGCCGGACGCCGCGAGCTCCCGCCAGGTCTGGCCGATCCACGATTCGGCGTCCGCCTGACTGCCGAACGACTCCGCCGGTCCATCGACCGACGCGCCGTTCGCGCCCTCGTACCGCCAGCTCCACGCCATGCCGCGTCTCCCCTCGCCGCTACACCGTCCCCCGGGGACGGACCCCCGCAAGCGTAGTCGGCCGTCCGCGCGCCGGCCCGACGCTCACCCCCGGCGGCGCCCGGCCGGTGATCACCATGAGTGTCCCGGGCCGGTACGGTGGCGCGGTGCTGACTCAAGGAGTGGTGCTCAGCAACCGGTACCGGCTGGGCGAACGGGTGGCGACCGGCGGCATGGGCGCGGTCTGGCGGTGTGTCGACACCCTGCTGGACCGCGAGGTGGCGGTGAAGGTGCTGCTCCCGGCGCTGGTGGAGGACCCGGAGTTCACCAGCCGGTTCCACGCCGAGGCCCGGATGATGGCGGCCCTGCGGCACCCGGGCATCGTCGCGGTGCACGACTTCGGCTCGGCGACGCTGGCCGACGGCAGCCAGGTCAGCTACCTGGTGATGGAGTACGTCGACGGCGAGCCGCTGGTCACCTGGATCCGGCGCGCCGGCCGGCTCGACCCGACGTCGACCATGTCGGTGGTGGCGCAGGCCGCCGCCGCGCTGCACGCCGCGCACACCGCCGGCATCGTGCACCGGGACGTCAAGCCGGGCAACCTGCTGGTGAAGCGGGACGGGACGGTGGTGCTGGTCGACTTCGGCATCGCCCGGTCCAGCACGATGGCCTCGCTGACCGCCGCGCACATGGTGCTCGGCACGGCCTCGTACATGTCACCGGAGCAGGCGGTGGGTCAGCCGGTCTCGGCGGCCACCGACGTCTACGCGCTCGGGGCGGTCGCCTACTACTGCCTGACCGGGCAGCCGCCGTTCGTCGGGGAGAACCCGTTGCAGGTCGCGCTGCGGCACGCCCAGGAGGAGCCGGCGCCGCTGCCGTCGGGCACCCCGCCGGCGGTGGCCGAGGTGGTCGCGCGTGCCCTGGCCAAGAGCCCCGGTGACCGCTGGCCCAGCGCCGCCGCCCTGGCCGATGCCGCCCTGGACGCCCGGGACGCCACGCTGGCCGTGCTGCGGGTGCCGCCGCGTCCGCCGTGGGCGCTGGCGGGTCCGGCCCTGCCGACGCCGACCGGGCCGACGACGCCGACCGGGCCGGCGGGCGACCCGGCGGGGGCGGCGTCCGCCGGGCCGCGGGACACCGGCGCGGGGACCGGCATGGGATCACTTCCGGCCGGACCGACGCCGTCCGGCGCGGGGCCCGGGGCGCTTTCCGCTGCGGCCGCCACCCCGCCCACCGGCCCCGGGACCGTGGCGCCGCAGTGGCAGCAGAGCGGCCCACCCGCCACACCGGGAGGCGTACCCGCTCCGACCGGGCACCCGGCTGGCGCGCCCTTGCCGGCCCCCGGGCAGCCGTATCCGGGCGGGCGGTACCCGGCCGTGGTGGCCGGCCAGCAGGCGACCCCGCCCGCCGGCTACCCCAGCCGGTACGCCGCACCGGAGGGCACCCCGACCCGGGAGGACCGGGCCGGCGGCGCGGGCCGACGGCGCCGGCTCGCCCTGGCCGGCGCGGCGGGCGGGGTGGTGGCGGTGCTGGCCGCCGTGGCCGCGGTGGTGGCGCTCCAGCCGGACGAGCCCGCCCGGGGCGGTCCGGCGCTGACCGCGGAGTCGGAGTCGGCGGCACCGGTGCTGCCGGGTCCGAGCGTCAGCACCCGGGGCGGGAAGCCGAGGCCCAGCGCGAGCGCCACCGGCTCCCGGTCGGCCTCGGCGACGCCGACCGCCGCGTCGACCGGCACGACGGGCCCGGGACCGAGCGCGTCCCCCACCACCTCCGCTGCGCAGCCGGGGACGACCGCCACCCCGCCGGCGCGGACCAACCCGTACACCCCGGCCCAGGTCTGCGGCAGCGGCTACCAGGTGATCGACTCCGCCTCGTTGACCGCGAACGGGGTCCGGCGGGGCAGGGTCTACCTGCTGTGGAACGAGGCGGCCAAGGCCAACTGCGTGGTCACCATGAAGGTGACCGCGGTCGGCGAGCGCACCACGGCGTCCGCGTTCCTGGAGGTACAGGGGAAGACCCGCGCCACGGACAGCGGCGCGTTCGAGTACTACGCCGGCCCGGTCCGTGCCGGAGCCGGTGGGGCCTGCGTGAAGTGGGGCGGGGCGACCGGCGGCGCCAGCTACACCAGCGGATTCGAGCACTGCGGCTGAGCCCGGGCCGGGCGGCGACCGCGGCGCGGGCGGCTTTAAGGTACGGGCATGTCCGTTGACGGCTGGAACACGGTCCTGGTGCTCGGCGGTATCCGCTCGGGCAAGTCGGAGTTCGCCGAGTCCCTGGTGGGTGACGCCCCGACGGTGCGCTACGTGGCGACCTCCGCGGACGCGGACCCGGACGACACCGAGTGGGCCGCCCGGCTGGCGGCGCACCGGGAACGCCGGCCGGGCAGCTGGACCACCGAGGAGACCGCCGACGACCCGCGCCGGCTGGCCGACGTGATCGCCTCCGCCGGGCCGAACGAGACGCTGCTGGTGGACGACCTGGGCGGCTGGGTGACGGTGCTGCTCGACCCGACGCACCAGCCCGCCGACGACCTGGCCACCATCGCCGAACTGGCCGCGGCGGTGCGTGCCAGTGAGGCGCGGATCGTGCTGGTCAGCCCCGAGGTGGGGCTGTCGCTGGTGCCGACCACCCCGCTGGGTCGGGCCTTCACCGACGCGCTCGGGGCGGCGAACCGGGCCGTCGCGGACGCCTGCGACGCCGTGGTGCTGGTGGTCGCCGGCCAGCCGGCCTGGCTCAAGCCCGCCGTCACCCCGCGCGCGGCCGGGGTGCCCGCCCAGGCCGGCCCGGCCCGCCACGACGTGACCGCCGCCGCGCCGGCCGAGGCGCCGCTGCCGGATGTGCTGACCCCGACCGCACCCGCCGCGCCCGCCGCGCCCGCGGAGACCAACGGGACCGCCTGGGCGGCGCCGACCATGGCGCTGCCGATGGTCGCCACCGGCCTGGTCATCCAGCCCGGCATGGAGCTGCCCATGCCCGACGAGTACGCCGGCCCGCAGGCCGTCGACCGGCTCGCCACGTTGGACGTGGCGGGGGCCGGGTTCGGCGAGCTGGAACGGGTCGTCGGGTTCGCCGCCGCCACCCAGGGCACCGCGACCCCGGCCCCGTGGGCGAGCGTGCGGGTGCTGCTGCTGCACGGAGACCACCAGGGCGGCGCCGCCGCCGGCACGGTCCCCGGCGAGTCGTCGCGGCGGGCCCGGCAGGCGCGGGCCGGCCGGGGCGCGCTGGCCCGGCTGGCCGGCGAGAACGGCGCCAGCCTCCAGGTGGTGGACACCCCGTCCTCGGCACCGATGGAGCAGGAGCCGGCGCTGGCCGGCGCCGCCGTCGAGTCGGCCCTGCGCTACGGCTGGCGGCTGGCCGAGGAGGCCGCCGACGCGGGCGTCCAGCTGCTGGTGCTGGGAGCGTGCGGCGCCGGTACGGAGGCGGCCGCCGCCGCGGTGCTGGCGGCGACGGCCGGCGCGGAGGCCCCGGCGGTGCTCGGCCGGGTGATCACCGCCAGCGGCGAGATCGACGACGCGGCCTGGATGACCCGCTGCGCGGCGGTCCGGGACGCGCTGCACCGGACCCGCCGCTCCCCGCGCGACGCCAAGGACGTGCTGGCCGAGCTGGGCGGCGGCGACATCGCGGTGGCCACCGGCGTGCTGCTCGGCGCGACCGCCCGCCGGCTGCCGGTGATGCTCGACGGCCCGGTCGGCGTGGCCGCGGGCATGATCAGCCGCGACCTGGCCGGGCAGGCCCGGCACTGGTGCGTGCTGGCCGACCACGGCCGCCACCCGGCGGTCCGGCTCGCCGCCGACGTGCTCGGCCTGACCCCGCTGCTGGACCTGCGGCTGGACCTGGGCGAGGGGGCGAACGCGCTGACCGCGCTGCCGCTGCTGCGCTCGGTACTGGCGCTGGCCGCCGCGCTGCCGGCGCACCCCCGGCTCGGCGGCGGGGACCCCGACTCCGAGGAGCCGGACTTCGCCGAGCCGGAACCGGCGGGCCCCGGCCCGACCACCGTGGAGCCGGACGGCACCGAGCCCGACTTCAGCGAGCCGGAGCCCGCCGGCCCGGGGCCGACGACCACGGAGCCGGACCCGTCCGGCTGGCGTGCCGGCTGAGTCGCGGGTCGCCGACGGCCTGCGGCTGGCGCTGACCACCTTCACCACGCTGCCGGTGCGCGCCGGCCGGATCGACCGTCCCACGGCGGGCGCCGCGATGGCGCTCGCCCCGCTGGTCGGGGCGCTGCTCGGCGTGGTGCTCGCCGCGGTGCTGCTGCTCCTGACCGCGTTCGCTCCCCCGCTGGTCGCCGCCGGGGTGACGGTCGGCTGCGCCGCCCTGCTCACCCGGGGGCTGCACCTGGACGGGCTGGCCGACACCGTGGACGCGCTGGGGTCGTACCGGCGGGGGGCGGCGGCGCTGGAGATCATGAAGAAGCCGGACGTGGGGCCGTTCGGGGTGGTCGCGCTGGTGGTCGTACTCCTGCTCCAGACGGCGGCCCTCGCGGAGCTGGCGGGGCGGTCGTGGCCGGCGGTGCTCGCGGGCGTGGTGGCCGCGACGGCGGCGGGACGGCTCGCGGTGACGGTGGCCTGCCGGCGCGGGGTGCCGGCGGCCCGGCCGGAGGGGCTGGGCGCGCTGGTCGCCGGGACGGTGGGACCGGTGGCGCCGGCGGTCGGCGCGGTCGCCGTCGCGCTGGTGGCGCTGCCGGCGGTGCCGGGCCGCCCGTGGCAGGGGCCGCTCGCCGTCGCGGCGGCGCTCGCCGTCGCGGTGGGGCTGCTGCGCCACGTGGTACGCCGGCTCGGCGGGGTCACCGGCGACGTGCTCGGCGCCGCCGTCGAGGTGGTCACCACGCTGGTCTACCTGGGACTGGTGCTGTCCGGCTGAACGCGGCACCGGGCGGCGGGTAGCGTTTGCCCCGACAGCACCGGCACGGCCTTCCGGGGGACGACTTGCTCATCACGGACGACTTCCTCCCCATCCCGGTGCCGGAGTCGCTGAGCGCGACGTACCTGGTGCCGATGGCGGGGCTGCCGCGGGTGAGCCCGAAGACGGCGGTCCGGGCGCTGGAGGGCCGGCTGGCCGAGCCGGTGCACGGGCTGGCGACGCAGATGCTGGACAGCCCGCTGATGACGGTGGACACCCGGTCGATCGACGAGTTCCCGCAGCTGCCGCCGGACCTGCTCGCCGCGTTCGGCGCCACCGAGGCGCAGCTCGGTCGGCTGGCCGCGGCCAGCCACCTGGTGGTGGTGCAGGCCGAGTACCGGCCGGGCTGGCCGCCGGCGCACGAGTGGGCGGCCCGCGCGGTGGCCGCCGCGGTCGCCGAGTCCGTCGACGGCGACGTGGTGGACGTGTTCGGGTTGCAGTTCCTCGACCCGGCGGCCGCGCTGCGCTCGCTGCCGGACGCCGAGGGCCGGGTACGCCTGGTCGACTGGGTGCTGGTGCCCTACTCCTCGGACGCGGAGGGGCTCTGGTTCACCACCAAGGGGCTACGCCGATTCGGCCTGCTGGAGCTGCAGACCCAGGGCGTGCCGGACCACCTCACCCGGGCCTGGGGCGCGGTGATGACCGGGGCCGCCCGGCGGCTGCTGCGGGACTGGACCGACGGGCTGGCCGGCGAGGAGGTGCCGGCGTTCGTGCAGCTCCCCGTGCTGGCCACGGTGACCGGCCACGACATCGCGGTGGCGTACGGCAATCCGGAGCAGCACGGCGCGACGGCCCCGGTGCTGCTGCGGCTGGAGCTGGACCCGGCCACCGACCCGGAGGCCGACTCGTTCCTCAGCCTGCGCCCGCCGCCCGGGCACCCGGGCCCGCCCGGGAAGTACTTCGCCGCCGCCTGCGCGACGCTCTTCTCCGGCATCCAGCCCGACGTCCGCTACGCCCGGCCCGGTGACGCGATGAGCAAGGCGATCGCCACCGCCCGGGCCGGGCTGGACGACATCCGGGCCCGGTTCCTCGCCGGCAAGCTGCCCCCCGAGTCGCAACTCGTGGTCAAGTACGGCCTGCCCGGTGACGAGGGCCCCGAGTTCGTCTGGGCCGGGGTGACCTCGTGGGAGGTGCCGGAGCGGCTCGTCGGCGCCAGCGCCAGCGACGCCAACACCGACCCCACCGTCCGGATCGGCTCCCCCGTCGTGGTCGAGGCCACCGACGTGGTCGACTGGGCCCTCCTCGACGGCACCGGCGTCATCGAGGGCGGCTGGACCCAGGCCGTCCTCGACGCCGGCGAACCCCCCACCGCCTGACCCCGCCCGCCGCGACCTCTTGATCAAGAAGTTTGCGTCGGATCCGCTGCGCGGGCCGACGCAAACTTCTTGATCAACAGGCTGACGCGAGGGGTTACTTGACCGAGGGCGTTACGAAGGGGGGTCGGGTGACGCGCATCTGGGCGCGGCGGCCGCGGATGTCGACCTCGACGAGGTCGCCGTCGGCGAGCTTGGCGTCCGTGTCGAGCAGGGCCAGGGCGATGCCCTGCTTCTTCGTCGGGCTGAACGTGCCGCTGGTGATCGTGCCGAGCTCGGTGTCGCCGGCGTAGACGGTCATGCCGGGGCGCGGGATGGCCCGGTCGACGGCCTCCAGGCCGCGCAGCGTACGCCGCGGGCCGGCGGCCTTCTCGGCGAGCAGCGCGTCGCGGCCCCAGAACGCCGGCTTGTCCCAGCCGACCGCCCAGCCGGAGCGGGCCTGCACCGGCGTGATCTCCAGCGACAGGTCCTGCCCGTGCAGCGGGTAGCCCATCTCGGTGCGCAGCGTGTCCCGGGCGGCCAGCCCGCAGGCCCGCAGCTCGTCCGCCGCACCGGCGGCGAACAGCGCGTCCCAGACCGCGACCGCGTGCTCGGCCGGCACCACCAGCTCGTAGCCCAGTTCCCCGGTGTAGCCGGTGCGGCAGACGGTCAGCTCCACCCCGGCCAGGGCGGCGGTGGAGAAGCTCATGTAGCCGTGCTCCACCGGCAGGCCCAGCCCGCCGAGCAGCTCCGCCGAGCGCGGGCCCTGCACGGCCAGCACCGCGTACGCCTCGTGCTCGTCGGTGACGGTGATCCCGGCCGGCGCGGCGGCGCGCAGCCGGCGCACCACCTCGGCGGTGTTCGCCGCGTTCGGGATGAGGAAGACGTGGTCGTCGGCGTGCAGGTAGGCGATGATGTCGTCCACCACGCCGCCGGTCGCGTCGTCGCAGCAGAGCGTGTACTGCGCCCGGCCCGGGCCGATGCGGCCCAGGTCGTTGCTGAGGCAGGCGTTGACGAAGTCCGCCGCACCCGGCCCGGTGACCCGCGCCTTGCCCAGGTGGGAGACGTCGAAGACGCCCACGGCGGTCCGCACCGCCGTGTGTTCCTTCAGCACACCGCCGCCGGCGTACTCCAGCGGCATCTCCCAACCCCCGAAGGGGGCGAACTTGGCGCCGAGAGCGGTGTGCCGCTCGTGCAGCGGGGAACGGCGCAGCCGGGTCGCGGCGGCGTCGGAGGTCACGTCCGTCATGGGTGGCAACTTACCGGGGTACCCGCCGCTGGTTAGCATCGGCGGGACCCGCCGCGACCACCAACGGCGGGACAGCCAAGCTTCCGGCGGGTAGGTTCCGCCGGAGACCTTCATCGCCGGTACGCGACGACGCGACCGGCCCGGCCCGCCCGGAGTAGCTTCAGTGACATCGCCCAGCACCACCCTGAGCCTGGTCGACACCGACCCCGCCGAGCTTGCCGTCGACGCGATCGTGATCGGCGTGCACAGCCAGACCGGAGAGCAGGACGCCACCAGCGGCCTCGCCGGCACCCTGCTGCTCGCCAGTGGCGCGGAGAGCATCGCCGCCGCCTTCGACGGCAAGCTGACCGAGACACTGGCGCTGCTCGGCGCGACCGGCGCTCCGGGCGAGGTGACCAAGCTGGCCACGCTGGGCACGGTCACCGCGCCGATCGTCGCCGCGGTCGGGCTCGGCCCCGAGCCGACCGGTGCCGCCCCGGCCCCGGAGACGCTGCGCCGGGCCGCCGGCGCCGTCGTCCGGGCGCTCGCCGGCGCGCCCCGGGTGGCGCTCAGCATGCCGCTGCCCGACGACGCCGACGCCCCGGCCGCGCTGCGCGCGGTCGCCGAGGGCGCGCTGCTCGGCGGCTACCGGTTCGCCGGCTACAAGACCAAGCCGCAGCCGACCCGGCGCACGCCGGTGGCCGAGGTGCTGATCTCCGTGCCGGACGCCGGCGACGGGACCGCCCGGGGCGAGATCGACCGGGCCACCGCGGTGGCCGGCGCGGTGCGTACCAGCCGGGACTGGGTGAACACCGCCCCGAACGAGCTGCGTCCGCCGGCCTTCGCCGAGGCCGTCGCGACGGCCGCCCGCGCGGCCGGGCTCGGCGTCGAGGTGCTGGACGAGGAGGCGCTGCGCGCCGGCGGGTACGGCGGCATCGTCGCCGTCGGGCAGGGCTCGGAGGCCCCGCCGCGCCTGGTCAAGCTCACGTACACCCCGTCGGGTGGCGGCAGCGGCAAGCGGGTGGCGCTGGTCGGCAAGGGCATCACCTTCGACACCGGCGGCATCTCGATCAAGCCGGCGCAGGGCATGTGGGAGATGAAGTCGGACATGGCCGGGGCGGCCGCCGTCGGCGCCGCGATGCTGGCGATCGCCGCGGTCAAGCCGTCGGTGGCGGTGACCGCGTACCTGCCGATGGCGGAGAACATGCCGTCGGGCACCAGCTACCGGCCGGGTGACGTGATCACCATGTTCAACGGCAAGAAGGTCGAGGTGCTCAACACCGACGCCGAGGGCCGCATGATCCTGGGCGACGCGATGGCGCGGGCCTGCGCGGACGGCACCGACTACCTCTTCGAGACGTCCACCCTCACCGGTGGGCAGGTCATCGCGCTGGGCAAGAGGATCGCCGGCGTGATGGGCACCCCGGAGCTGTGCGAGCGGGTCAGGAGCGTCGGCGAGTCCGTCGGCGAGCCGGCCTGGCCGATGCCGCTGCCGGACGACGTGCGCAAGGGCATGGACTCCGACGTCGCGGACATCTCCCAGGTCAACGCCGGCATGGACCGGGCCGGGCACATGCTGCAGGGCGGCGTGTTCCTGCGCGAGTTCGTCACCGAGGACGTGGCCTGGGCGCACATCGACATCGCCGGCCCGGGCTACCACTCGGGCGAGGCGACCGGCTACTGGACGAAGGGCGGCACCGGCGTCCCGGTCCGCACCCTCGTGCAGCTCGTCGAGGACGTGGCCGCCAACGGCTGACCCCCACCCGCACCCCACGATCGGGGCGCCTCCCCCACCCGGGAGGCGCCCCGCCGCATTCCCACCCGGCCCACCCCACACCCCACACCCCGCCCGAAATCCGCGCACTTTCCGAGAAAGCGTGGCTATCCGGCGCGGAACAGCCACGCTTTCCGTGAAAGTGCGCCCACGACGAAAATGCGCCCACGGCGTGGGGGTGGGGCGACCCCGCTCGGGGGCGGGGGCTCAGAAGAGTTCGGGGCGGCGTTTGCGGCGCTCGTTGTAGTCGCGCATCCGCTGAGGGTAGCCCATCAGGCGGACGTCGTAGATGGGGATGGCCAGCCGGTGGGCGAAGCGGCGGGCCCCCTCGGGGCCGTCGACGCGACGGCGGGTCCACTCCCCGTCGTCGGCGATCAGGATGACCGTGGTCTCGGTGACCGTGGTCCGCGGCTCGATGTACGCCTCGACGCCCCGCCGGGTCCGGACGAAGTTCTCAAGATGGTCCAGATCGGCCCGGTCGGCGGGGCGGCCACGACTGACCGCGCCCGTCTGCTTGCGTCGCCGGAAGAGCCCCACCGACTGTCTCCTCCCCCGTCCGTCATCGAAGACGGTGCCAAGAGTACGTGTCGACGACGTGTCGTTGGGCACCTCGGTACGCGCTGCGCATCCCCTAGTGACAAGATGACCGAGGTGGGGTGTGTCCCTGTTGCCCCACCGTGACCCCCGATGCAGCGACGCGACCTGGGAGTTGGACGTGAGCGAGCCGAACGAGACCTTCGACATCGTCATTCTCGGAGGTGGCAGCGGCGGCTACGCGGCGGCGCTGCGCGCCGCCCAGTTGGATCTCTCGGTCGCGCTGATCGAGAAGGGGAAGCTCGGCGGCACCTGCCTGCACAACGGCTGCATCCCCACCAAGGCGCTGCTGCACGCGGCTGAGATCGCCGACCAGACCCGCGAGTCGGAGCAGTTCGGCGTGAAGGCCGAGCTGGTCGGCATCGACATGGCGGGGGTCAACTCGTACAAGGACGGCGTGGTCTCCCGCCTCTACAAGGGCCTGCAGGGCCTGGTGGGCAGCGCCAAGAACATCACCTTCGTGGCCGGCGCCGGCAAGCTGGTCGGCACGAACGTCGTCGAGGTCGACGGCAAGCGCTACACCGGCCGCAACGTCGTCCTGGCCTCCGGCTCGTACGCCAAGAGCCTGCCCGGCCTGGAGATCGACGGCGAGCGGATCATCACCAGCGACCACGCGCTGACCCTGGACCGGGTCCCGGCGTCGGTGATCGTGCTCGGCGGCGGCGTGATCGGCGTCGAGTTCGCCAGCGTGTGGAAGTCCTTCGGCGTGGACGTCACGATCGTCGAGGCGCTGCCCCGCCTGGTCGCCGCCGAGGACGAGGAGTCGTCCAAGGCGCTGGAGCGGGCCTTCCGCAAGCGGAAGATCAACTTCAAGGTCGGCAAGCCGTTCGAGAAGGTCGAGAAGACCGACAACGGCGTCAAGCTGACGATCGCCGGTGGCGAGACCGTCGAGGCCGAGCTGCTGCTGGTCGCCGTCGGGCGCGGCCCGAACACCGCCAACCTCGGGTACGAGGAGCAGGGCGTGAAGATGGACCGCGGCTACGTGCTGACCGACGAGCGGCTGCGCACCAGCGTGCCGAACGTCTACGCGGTCGGCGACATCGTGCCCGGCCTCCAGCTCGCCCACCGCGGCTTCCAGCAGGGCATCTTCGTCGCCGAGGAGATCGCCGGCCAGAACCCTGCCGTGATCGACGAGGCCGGCATCCCGCGGGTCACCTACTCCGACCCGGAGCTGGCGTCGGTGGGTCTGACCGAGACGAAGGCCAAGGAGCAGTACGGCGCCGACAAGGTCAAGACCTACAACTACAACCTGGGTGGCAACGGCAAGAGCCAGATCCTCAAGACGGCCGGCTTCGTGAAGCTGGTCCGGGTGGAGGACGGCCCGGTGGTCGGCGTGCACATGGTCGGCGCCCGGGTCGGTGAGCTCGTCGGCGAGGCGCAGCTCATCTACAACTGGGAGGCGTACCCGGCCGAGGTGGCGCAGCTCGTGCACGCCCACCCGACGCAGAACGAGGCCCTGGGCGAGGCGCACCTGGCCCTCGCCGGCAAGCCGCTGCACGCGCACGCCTGATCAAGAACTGATTCCGCGGCGTCCGGCGGCAGACGGGCGAGATCGCACCAGGGGAATGAAGGAGTCGTAAGAGATGCCGGTATCGGTCACCATGCCTCGGCTCGGCGAAAGCGTCACCGAGGGCACCGTCACCCGCTGGCTCAAGCAGGAGGGCGACACCGTCGAGGTCGACGAGCCGCTGCTCGAGGTGTCGACCGACAAGGTCGACACCGAGATCCCGTCCCCCGCGGCGGGCGTGCTGAGCCGGATCGTGGTCGGCGAGGACGAGACCGCCGAGGTGGGCAGCGAGCTGGCCGTCATCGCCGGTGAGGGCGAGCAGGCCGGTGGCGGCGAGGCCGCCCCGCAGCAGGCGGCCGAGCCGGCCGCCGAGCCCACCGCCGCCGCGGCGGGCGCCGGCCCGGAGCCGGAGCAGGAGCAGCCCGCGGCGCCGCAGCCGCAGGCCGAGGCCGCCCCGGCGCCGTCGGGCGAGGGCACCCCGGTGAAGATGCCGGCCCTGGGCGAGAGCGTCACCGAGGGTACGGTCACCCGCTGGCTCAAGCAGGTCGGCGAGACCGTCGAGGTGGACGAGCCGCTGCTGGAGGTCTCCACCGACAAGGTCGACACGGAGATCCCGTCGCCGGTCGCCGGCACCGTGCTGGAGATCAAGGTCGCCGAGGACGAGACCGCCGAGGTGGGCGCCGACCTGGCGATCATCGGTGCCGCCGGGGCCGCACCGGCCCAGCCGAAGCCGGAGCCGAAGCCCGAGCCCAAGGCGGAGGCCAAGCCCGAGCCGAAGCCGGAGCCGAAGGCCGAGGCCAAGCCGGAGCCCAAGGTCGAGGAGCCGACCCCGGGCCTGTCGTACAACGAGCCGGCGGCCGAGGCCGAGACCGCCGCCGAGCCGGCCAAGGCCGAGCAGGCGGCGCAGCCCTCCGCGCCGACCCCGATCCCGCAGCGCCCCACCGCTCCGGCGCAGGGCGGCGAGGAGGCGGCCGGCTACGTGACCCCGCTGGTGCGCAAGCTGGCCGGCGAGCACGGTGTCGACCTCTCCTCGGTCAACGGCACCGGTGTCGGCGGCCGGATCCGCAAGCAGGACGTGCTGGAGGCGGCGGAGAAGGCCAAGGCGGCCAAGGCCGCGCCGGCCCCCGCGCCGCAGCCCGCCGCGGCGGCCCCGGCCAAGCCGGCCGCGAAGCCGCAGCCGAGCGGCAAGCGCGGCACGACCGAGAAGCTGCCCCGGATCCGCAAGGCCATCGCCAAGCGGATGCACGAGTCGCTGCACGAGATGGCGCAGCTCACCACGGTGATCGAGGTGGACGTCACCAAGATCGCCAAGCTGCGGGCGCAGGCCAAGGAGTCGTTCCAGCAGCGGCACGGCGTCAAGCTGTCGTTCCTGCCGTTCTTCGCGCTGGCGGCCATCGAGGCGCTGCAGGCGTACCCGATCGTCAACGCCAGCATGGACCTCGAGGCCGGGACGATCACCTACCCGGACGCCGAGCACCTGGGCATCGCCGTGGACACCGAGCGGGGTCTCCTGGTCCCGGTCATCCACAACGCCGGTGACCTCAACCTGGGCGGCATCGCCAAGCGGGTCGCCGACCTGGCCGAGCGCACCCGGACCAACAAGATCAGCCCGGACGAGATCGCCGGCGCGACCTTCACGCTGACCAACACCGGCAGCCGGGGCGCGCTCTTCGACACCCCGATCGTGCCGTCGCCGCAGTCGGCGATGCTCGGCACCGGTGCCGTGGTCAAGCGCCCGGTCGTGGTCAACGACCCGGAGCTGGGTGAGGTCATCGCGGTCCGCTCGATGATCTACCTGGCCCTCTCCTACGACCACCGGCTGATCGACGGCGCCGACGCGGCCCGTTTCCTGGTCGCGGTCAAGGAGCGCCTGGAGGCCGGCAACTTCGAGGCCGACCTCGGTCTCTGATCCTCCCGTACGCCCGCAGGGCGCCCCGGTCACCTCGACCGGGGCGCCCTGCGCCGTTCCGCCCTGGGTGCGGCGACCGGAAATCGGTGCCGCACCCCCGCGTCACGCCTGGAGGGTCTCCTCGGAAACCGTCCAGAGCCGCTCCGCCGCCTCCGGGTCGCGGGCGTACGGCGCGTAGCCGGTGCGGGTGCCCGGCTGGTTCGGCCCGGCCTCCTGGCAGTCCTCGAAGTAGCGCCCGCCGATGCCGTCGAGCAGCGGTGAGGTGGCGACCAGCACAGAGGTGGCCGCGCCCTGCTCGGTGCTCTTCCAGTAGGCCGCGCCGCCGCCGCTCTGCGCGCGCATCCGGTTCAGCTCCTCCTCGCTGATGTAGCGCTGGAGGTTGGTCCGGATCGCCCCGGGCATCAACGCGTTGCTGGTGATGCCGTCGTCGGTCCAGCGCCTGGTCAACTCCACCGCGAAGAGCACGTTGGCCGTCTTGGACTGCCCGTAGGCCTCCCACGGGTCGTACGGACGCCGGGTGAAGTGGATGTCGTCGAAGACCACCGGCGAGCGCAGGTGCGCCGCCGAGCTGACCGACACGACGCGCGCGCCCCCGGCCGCCGCCAGCGCCCGGTGCAGCCCGGTGGCCAGGGCGAAGTGGCCCAGGTGGTTGGTCGCGAACTGCATCTCCCAGCCCTGCGGGGTGCGCATCTCGGGCGAGGCCATGATGCCGGCGTTGTCGACCAGGATGTGCAGCGGCGCGTCCCAGGTGCGCACGAACCCGGCCACCGACGACTGGTCGGCGAGGTCGAGCGGGGCGACGAGGATCCGGTCGTTGCCGGTGGTGTCCGTGATGTCCGCCGCGGCCCGCTGGCCGGCGTCGAGGTTGCGTACGGCGAGGGTGACGTCGGCCCCGGCGGCGGCGAGCGCACGGGCGGTCTCCACGCCGATGCCGGACGCCCCACCGGTGACGACGGCCCGCCGACCGGTGAGGTCGATGCCGCGCACGACCTCCATGGCGGTGGACTCGCGGGAGAACGGCGTGCTGATGCTCATGATCCATCCTTGTCCGAGGCGGGGGCGGGCGGCTGCTGGACGCCGCGGTGCGGGCGTTTTCCCACCAGGGCGCGGAGGTAACGCGACCTCGCCGGCCGGCTGCTGGGCCTGCTGAGCGACGGTCTGCGGCCCCGCCGGGCAGGCTGAGGGGAATCGCCTCCGGGCCGACCCGACGCTGCGAGAGTGGACGGGTGGGCAGCGGGCGGTGGCGGTGGCGCAGACGGCTGGGGCCCGCCATCTCCGTCGCCCCCGGCGCCCGGGTGGACCGCTTCGAGGTCTTCTTCGACCTGGTCTTCGTCTTCTCGTTCTTCATCATCACCCGGGCCACCGCCGTCCAGATCACCGGTTCGGCGTTGCTGCACGGCATGCTGGTGCTGGCGGTGCTCTGGTGGGCCTGGGTGGTGCACAGCGTGGTGGCCACCCGGGTGCGGCTCGGCGAGGGTTTCGTGCCGGTGCTGATGGTCGTCGGGATGGCGGCGCTGTTCTGCTTCGCGCTGGCCCTGCCGCAGGCGTTCGGCGACCCCCGCGCGGCCGCGGCCGGGCCGGTGGTCGTGGCGGTCACCTACGTGGTGATCCGCGCGGTGCACTTCATCCTCTACCTGCACGTCGTGCGGGACAGCCCACGGGAACGCAAGCAGCTGATCCGGTTCGCGCCGGAGTTGGTGTTCAGCACCCTCCTTCTGCTCGGCGCGGCGTTGATCCCCACCCGGATCGACGACCTCGACATGGCGGGGATGGTGCGCGACGGCCTCTGGCTGTGCGTGGTGCTGCTCCAGTACGGGTCCGGAATCCTCGGCGGCACCGGGGGCTGGGGGGTGGCCTCGGCCGAGCACTGGACGGAGCGCTACGAACTCATCCTGATCATCGCGCTGGGCGAATCGGTCATCTCGGTCGGCGTCGGCAGCAACCTGCTCGGCCAGCCGCCGACCTGGCCGGCGGTCGCGGCGGCGACGCTGGGTATCTTCTTCACCGCCGCGCTCTGGTGGGCCCACTACGACGTCATCGGCCCGGCCGCCCGGATCGCCCTGCACGTCGCGGAGGGGCGAGAACGGGTGGCGATGGCGCGGGACGCGTACGCCTACCTCTACCTGCCGATGATCGCCGGGATCATCCTGTTCGCCCTGGGCGCGGAGGGGATCGTCCACGAGATCGCCGATCCGTCCGTGCCCCTCATGGAACCGGCACACGGCCCGAGCGTGCCGCTGCTCTTCGGCGGGGTGATCTGTTACCTGTGCGGGAACATGCTCTTCCAGTTGCGCACGCTGCGCACGCTGTCCTGGACCCGGGTCGCCGCGGTGCTCCTGCTCGCCCTCGGCATCCCGGTCGGCTCCCACCTGCCCGGGCTGGCCACCTTGACTCTGCTCACCGCGATCTGCGTCGGGTTGGTGGTGGTCGAGGTGGTGACCATGGAGGAAGGCCGGCGCGCGCTGCACGAACTGGTCTTCCACGAGAAGACCACCTACGAGGCGCACGAGGCGGCCTGGCGGGCCCGGTGGAAGGAGCGCGGGACGGACGAGATGGGCACCTCGACGTAGGATCACCGGCAGCGTCGCAGTGCACCCGGCAAGGAGACCGCCGAGGGCATGGAGGCGCGGGACAGCATGGGATCCACGTGCACCCCTCCACCGAGCCGAGCCACCGCCTGACGGCCCTCGGCAACCAGTTGATCGAGATCCACCTCTGGCTCCGCGAGGAGCTGGCCGCGCTGCGCGCCGGCCTCGACTCCCCCACCGGTCCGCGCGACCTGCGCGCCCACTGCCTCACCTTCTGCTCCGCGCTCACCCGCCACCACACCGGCGAGGACGGCGGCGCGTTCCGGGTGCTGGCCGAGCAGGCGCCACAGCTACGCCCGGTCCTCGACGAACTCGCCGCCGACCACGAGGTGGTCGCGGCCGTCCTGCGCCGCGTCGAGGAGCTGGCCGCCGACCCGGCCGGCCTCGACGGGGTACGCGCCGAACTGGACGGCCTGAGCGCGCTGCTCGAATCGCACTTCGTCTACGAGGAGAAGAAGCTGGTCGCCGCCCTGAACGCGGTACGCGACGGGACGACCGAGGAGCTGCTCGGCGTGCCGCTGCCCGAGTGAGGATTCGCCGGTCAGCAGAATCGGCCCGTCCGGGCTGGCCCGCGGGGTCCCCGACGGCGCAGGCTGGCCCGGTGACCGTCTTCTCCCTCCAGGCCACCCCCACCGACGCGGCGAGCTGGCTGGACCTGGCCCGCCGCGCCGAGGCCGCCGGCTTCGACGCGCTGCTCGCCGCCGACCACCCCGGAGCCGTGACGTCCCCGTTCGTGGCGCTGGCCGCCGCCGCGTCGGTGACCTCGACGATCGGCCTCGGCTCGTACGTGTCGAACCTCGGCGTCCGCGAGCCGATGCTGCTCGCCACCGACGTGGCCACCCTCGACCTGGTCTCCGGTGGCCGGGCCCGGCTCGGCGTCGGCGCCGGACACACCCCGGCCGAGTGGCGCGCCGTCGGCCGCGACCGCCCGGACGTCGCCGGTCGGGTACAACGCTGCGTGGCCGTCGCCGAGGCCGTCCGCGCCCTGCTCGACGGCGACGAGGTCACCGTGGACATCCCCGAGCTGACGGTGCGGGAGGCCCGGCTGACCGCGCCGCGCCCGGTGCAGGACCGGATTCCGCTGACCATGGGCACCGCCAACTCGACGCTGCTGCGCTGGGCCGGCGCGCACGCCGAGGTGGTCGGGCTGACCGGCTTCGGGCGTACCCTCGTCGACGGCCATGCCCACGACGTGCGCTGGCGGACCGACCAGATCGAGGCGCAGCTCGACCACGTCGCGGCCGGCGCGGCCGGTCGCGACGACCCGCCCGCGCTGGAGGCGCTGGTACAGAAGGTGGTGGTCACCGACGACGCGGAGGCCGCCGCGGCGGAGACCGCGCGCGACGTCGGCCTGACCGTCGCCGAGGTGCTGGCCACGCCGTTCGTGCTGATCGGGACGGCGGACGAGATCGTCGCGGCGGTCGCCGAACACCGCCGCCGCTGGGGCGTCACCCGTTTCGTGGTACGCCGGGACGCCCTCGAACCGCTGGCGCCGGTGCTCGCCCGGCTGTCCTGACCTGCGGCAGGATCGGCCGGGAGTCAGCGGCGAGCCGACTCCCGCCCGGGCGCCGCAGGTGTCGCCGCGCCGCTGTCGAGCTGATGACGTGGACGACTCACGATCGGCCGGCGCCGGCGTCGGCGCCGGACCCACCGGGGGCACGGGTGGTGCGGCCGTCGCGGTCGCCGCCATGGTCGACGAGGCGCGTGCCAGGGAGCCGCTCGTAGAACCGGATCTTCTCGCGGAGATGGGCGTACTGGCGGTCCAGCAGGCGCATCTGCTCCTCGACCCGGTCGGCGTGCCGCTCCAGCAGGGCCTGCCGTTGGCCGGCGGTGTGCTCACCGTCGCGGGCCAGCTCGGCGTACCGGCACATCTCGGCGATCGGCATGCCCGTGTCCCGCAGGCAGCGGAACAGCAGCAGCCAGCTCAGGTCGTCGTCGGTGAAGACCCGACGGCCGCCGGAGGTGCGGCCGATGTCGCTCAGCAGGCCGATCTTCTCGTAGTACCGGAGGGTGTCGAGGCTGAACCCGCTGCGGGTCGCCGCTTCCGAGGGGGTGTAGCCGCGCATGTCGCCATGCTAGGGCTTGACCTGGAGCGCGCTCCAGGTTGAAAGCTGACCGCATGACGATGACACGGACACTGGGCCGCAGCGGGATCGACGTCAGCGCCCTCGGCATGGGGTGCTGGGCGATCGGTGGACCGCTCTGGGGCCCGGGCGGAGAGCCGTTCGGCTGGGGCGAGGTGGACGACGACGAGTCGGTGCGCACCATCCACCGCGCCCTCGACCTCGGCGTCACGCTCTTCGACACGGCCAGCAACTACGGCGCCGGGCACAGCGAGCGGGTCCTCGGCCGCGCCCTCGCCGGCCGCCGCGACCGGGCGGTGATCGCCACCAAGTTCGGCAACCGCGCGGACGAGCGGACCCGCCGGTGGACCGGCGAGGACGGCAGCCCGGCCTACGCGGTGGCCAGCCTGGAGCAGTCGCTGCGCCGGCTCGGCACCGACCATGTCGACCTCTACCAACTGCACATCAACGCCCTGCCGGCGTCCGCCGCGCTCGACCTGGTCGACACCCTGGAGGGCCTGGTCGCCCAGGGCAAGATCCGCGCGTACGGCTGGAGCACCGACGACCCGGCGTCCGCGCGGTCGTTCGCCGAGGCCGGTCCGCACTGCGCGGCGATCCAGCACGACGAGTCGGTGTTCAAGGACAACGCCGAGCTGCTCACCGTCTGCGACGCGCTCGACCTGGCCAGTCTCAACCGGGGTCCGCTCGCCATGGGCCTGCTCACCGGCTCGACCCGGGCGGTGGGTGCGGACGACGTGCGCGGGAGGGCACCGGAGTGGCTGGTCTGGTTCACCGACGGCCGCCCGGCACCGGAGTGGACGGCCCGGCTCGCCGAGATCCGGGAGGCGCTCACCGCCGACGGTCGTACCCTCGCCCAGGGTGCGCTGGGGTGGCTGCTCGCCCGCAGCCCACGGACGGTGCCCATCCCGGGCTGCCGCACCGTCGCGCAGGCCGAGGAGAACTTCGGCACCCTCGCCCGCGGACCGCTGCCGGCTGAGGCGTTCGCCGAGGTGGAACGCCTGCTCAGCGATTTGCGCGCGGTTCCGGTCGCCTGATTCCGGGGGCGGCCCGCGACCCGGCGGATGGCCGGGTCGCGGGCCGGTCCCGACGAGCTGATCCGCAAACGGGCTGAACGCATCCGGACCCGCCCTCGTACCCGAAGATATGAGCATGCGGATCCTCATTGCCGGCGCGTCCGGCTTCCTCGGCACCCGGCTGGTCGACCGCCTCACCGCCGACGGGCACCAGGTGACCCGGCTGGTGCGACGGCCGCCGCGTACCCCCGACGAGCGACAGTGGAACCCGTCCGCCGCGCAGCTCGACCCGGCCGTGGTGGCCGAGGCCGACGCGGTGGTCAACCTGGCCGGCGCGGGCGTCGGCGACAAGCGCTGGAACGACGACTACCGGAAGCTGATCCGGTCCAGCCGGGTGGACACCACCACCACCCTGGCCATCGCCATCGCCGGTCTGCCGGCCACCGACCGGCCGATGGTGCTGCTCAACTCCTCCGCCGTCGGCTGGTACGGCAACACCGGTGACCGGGCGGTCGAGGAGGACTCGCCGGCCGGCGAGGGTTTCCTGGCCGACGTCTGCCGGGTCTGGGAGGCGGCGACCCGGCCGGCCGAGGACGCCGGGGTGCGGGTGGTACGGCTGCGCACCGGGCTGCCGCTGCACCGCGACGGCGGGTTGCTCAAGCCGCAGCTGCTGCCGTTCAAGTTGGGCGTCGCCGGGAAGCTGGGCAGCGGCCGGCAGTGGCTGCCGTGGATCTCGATGCGGGACTGGCTGGACGCCGCGCGATTCCTGCTCGACCGGGACGACATCGGCGGCCCGGTCAACGTGGTCGGTCCGGCCCCGGTCACCAACGCCGAGTTCACCCGGGAGCTGGCCCGCCAGCTGCACCGCCCGGCGATCATGCCGATCCCCGCCCTCGCCCTCAAGGTCGCCCTGGGCGGCTTCGCCCAGGAGGCCCTGACCAGCGCCCGCGTCCTGCCCGGCGTCCTGACGAAGGCCAAGTTCCCCTACACCCACCCCGACCTCCCCACCGCCCTGCACGCGGCGCTCACCGACTGACCCACGCCGGTGATCATGAAGTTGTTGCCCCGACCCGCCGGTGCGCGGGGCAACAACTTCATGATCGACGGGGTGGACGGGGGTCAGCAGCCGATGATCCAGTAGGAGGGGGCGGTCTGCTTGAGGGTGCTGGTGTTGAAGGTGTTGTACAGGCCCATGCGCTGGTTGCTGCCGAGGGCGTAGGCGTAGCCGCCGGACTGGTAGGCGCGGCCGGCGGTCACGTGGGCGTAGTTGCTGGCGGTGACGCAGGTGGGGGCGGTGGTCGGGGTCGGTGACGCGGTCGCGGTGGGGGTGGGGGTGACGCTGCCGCCGAGGCCGAAGAAGAGGGCGTCGCGGTAGGTCGAGCAGATGGTGTCCAGGAAGTACGAGGTCGCGGTGCCGCACTGGTCGGCGGCCGAGCCGGGGTCGACCGGCGTGCCGTGGCCCATGCCGGAGACCCGGTAGAGCCGGACGGCGTCGTTGCCGTACACCTCCAGGCTGGTGCCGCCGGTCAGCGACGCGGTGCTGGTCGGGGTCTGTGACACACCGAGCACATTGGTCCACTGGTCGCGGGACTCGGTGGCGTTCATCGGCACCACGGTGGTGTCCGAGGTGCCGTGCCAGATGGCGACCCGGGGGCGGCGGCCGGTGTAGCCGGAGTAGGCGTTGCGGACCAGGTCGCCCCAGGCCGCCGGGGTCTTGTCCACCCCGGTGTACTGGCAGGTGTTGGTCGACGCCGGCGGCGAGCAGCGGTACGGCAGTCCGGCGATGACCGAGCCGGCGGCGAAGACGTCCGGGTAGCTGGCGAGCATGACCGAGGTCATCGCCCCGCCGGCGGACAGCCCGCTGACGAAGATCCGGTTGCCGTCGAGGCCGTAGTTGGTCCTGGCGTGGTCGACCATCTGCTTGATCGACAGCGCCTCGCCCTGGCCCCGGCTGATGTCCCCCTCGACGAACCAGTTGAAGCAGCTCAGCGACTGGTTGGCGCTGGACTGCTGGGGCACGATCAGGGCGAACTTCCACTGGTCGGCGTACTTCTGCCAGCCGGAGTTGGCGAAGTAGCCGGCGGCGTTCTGGGTGCAGCCGTGCAGCAGCACCACGGCCGGCGCGTCGGCCGGCAGCCCGTCGGGGCGGTAGGCGTACATGGCGAGGTTGCCCGGGTTCGAGCCGAAGCCGGTGACCTGGGTCAGCGTGGCGGCCTGGGCGGGCACGGCGACCGCGACCAGGGCGGCCGCGGCGACGACGGCCCCGGCCAGCGCCCCGGCGAGCCGGGCGAGGACGGATGAGGAACGGTGCACGGCGACCTCCTGTTGCGGCGTGTGAACTGGGTCACCCCCGAGTTGCCGAGACGTTACGTCCGTGTTTCAGACCAGCGACATGGCCGCCGCTCACACATTCGTCGATGCCGATGTGGCGGTCGGGGGCCCGGCACCCCGGACCCCCGACCGACCCCTCAGCAGTTGCGCAGCTCCGGGCTCTGGTTACGGATCTGCGCCAGCGGCGAGACGAACTGCCGGTGGGCGTCGCCGCCGACCAGCGCCGGCGGGAAGGCCGCCACCCGGTGACAGTTCTGGAAGGCCAGCTTCACGTTGAAGTGCCGCTCCAGCCCGCCCCGGATGGCGTCGCTGGCCAGCGCGCGCAGCAACTGCCCGCGCTCGGCCTCCGACGGCGGCGGCACGGCGTGTTCGGCCATCCGGCCGCCGTCGGCCGCGCGCGCGGCGACGTCGGCGACCACCGACCAGGCGTACGGCAGGGACCGCCGGACACAGTCGACGAACTCCTCGTCGTCCACCCGGCCGGCCTCGGCCCGCTCCAACAGGGCGGTGGGTACGTCGAGAGACATGGTGCTCCTCCGATCTGCGCACTGACGCGCGATCTGCGCGATGGCGCGACTTCTGCAATTGGAAGTCATTTCCAACAAGTAATCAAGGTTCCGCGCCCGACCGGCTTTCGTGTCTGAGCGGTGCCACCAGATCCGGTTGGTAACGTCCGCTCCGTGCCGACCTCGCCGACCCTGGCCGCCGACCAGCCGCCCGCCGCCGCACCCGCCACCGGCCGGGGTCGCCGGGCCGATCTGAGCGTGCTGCTGGCCGCCGTGCTGCTGGCCGTCTGGGTGACCAGCGGCCTCTGGCGCGACCCGAGCAGCCGGGCGATCACGGTCAACTCCAGCGACCAGGCGCTCTTCGAGTGGCTGCTCGCCTTCGGCGGGCACGCGCTGACCCACGGGGAGAACCCGTTCTTCACCGACCTGGTCAACGTCCCGGACGGGGTGAACCTCGCGGTCAACACCTCGATCACCGTCTACGCGGCGGTCTTCGCCCCGCTGACGTACCTGATCGGGCCCCCGGCGACGTTCCTGGTGATCCTCACCCTCAACCTGGTCGCCACCGCGCTGGCCTGGTACTGGCTGCTCTCCCGGCACCTGGTCCGCAGCCGGCTGGCCGCCGGCGTCGGGGCGCTGTTCATCGCCTACTCCCCCGGAATGGTGTCGCACGCCAACGCGCACCTGAACTGGACCGCCGGCTGGCTGGTGCCCCTGCTGACCTGGGGGGTGTTCGCGCTGCGCCGACCCGGGCGCTGGCTGCGCAACGGCATCCTGCTCGGCGTGCTGGTCGCGGTCGCCTTCTCGATCGCCGCCGAGGGGCTCTTCTTCACCGCGCTGGCGCTCGCCGTCTTCCTCGCCGTCTGGGCGCTGCACCCGGCCCGCCGGGCCGAGGCGCGGGCGGCGCTGCCCACCTTCCTGCGCGGCCTCGGCGTCACCGCGCTGGTGGCGGGGGCGCTGCTGGCGTACCCGCTCTGGCTGCACTTCGCCGGCCCGCAGCGCTTCCACGGCACCGGCTTCGACGCCGTGATCCACTCCGAGGACATCGCCGCGTTCGGCGCGTACCCGCAGCGGTCGCTGGCCGGCGCGGCGGGCCTGGGCACCAACCTGGCACCCAACCCGACCGAGGAGAACTCCTTCTTCGGACTGCCGCTGCTGCTGCTCGCCGTGGCCTGCTTCGGGGCGCTGTGGCGGCGCGCCGACCCGGGCCGCCGGGCCACGCTGGCCGCGCTGGGCGGCACCGCCGGACTCTTCTCGGTGCTCTCCTGGGGGTCGCTGGCGAAGTGGGCGGGGCGGCGCACCGACCAACTGCTGCCGTTCGGCCTGCTGGACGGGCTGCCGGTGGTCAACGCCGCGCTGCCGTCCCGGCTGGCGCTGGTGGTCGCGCCGGTGATCGGACTGCTGCTGGCGTACACCGTCGACCAACTCCGGGCCGACCCGCCCCGGCGACGGCGCGTGGCGACGGCGTGGGCGGTCGGCTTCGCGGTCGCGCTGGTGCCGCTGCTCCCGACGCCGCTGGCGACCAGCGCCCGGCCGCCGGTGCCGGAGTTCATCACGGCCGGGACCTGGCGACAGCACGTCTCCCCCGGCGGGGTGCTCACCCCGCTGCCGCTGACCCTCGACGTGACGCCGGACGGGCAGCGCTGGCAGGCGTACGCGCTGGCGCACCGGCAGGGCGAGTTCCGCGTCCCGGCCGGCTTCTTCCTCGGCCCCGGCGGCCCGGACGGCCGGGGCCGGATCGGCCCGCCGCCGCGCACCTTCGACACGCTGATGGACCAGGCCGGCCGCACCGGCCTGGTGCCGATCGTCACCGAGGGCAGCATCCAGCTCTGCCTGGCCGACCTGCGGTACTGGGGCGTCGAGGCGGTGGTGCTGCCGGACGAGGTGCACGGGGCCAAGTACGACCTCGACGAGGACGCCCTGCGGCGTACCGCGACGGCCCTGCTCGGCCCCCCGCGGCGGGTCGACGACGTCTGGCTCTGGGAGGTCCCCGCCGCCCGACGCGACGAGGCTCACCCCCGGTGAGCCCCGATGGCGGGTCTAGGCTGGAGAGGTGACCGCGACGACTTCCGGCCTGACGGCCGTCCGCGCCGGCCTGCTCGACTACCAGGCCGCCTGGGACGAACAGCGCCGCCTCCACGAGTCGGTGGTGGCGGGCGGGCGCGGCGACACCGTGCTGCTGCTGGAGCACCCGAGCGTCTACACCGCCGGCAAGCGCACCGAGCCGTGGGACCGCCCGATGGACGGCACCCCGGTCGTCGACGTGGACCGCGGCGGCAAGATCACCTGGCACGGGCCGGGGCAGCTCGTCGGCTACCCGATCCTGCGCCTGCCGGACCCGGTGGACGTGGTCGCCTACGTGCGCCGCACCGAGCAGCTGCTGATCGACGTCTGCGCCGAGTTCGGGCTGGCCGCCGGCCGGGTCGAGGGGCGCAGCGGCGTCTGGGTGCCCGAGGACGACCGGGGTCCGGCCCGCAAGGTGGCCGCCATCGGCATCCGGGTGGCCCGCGGGGTGACCCTGCACGGCTTCTCGATCAACTGCGACTGCGACCTGACGCACTTCGACCGGATCGTGCCCTGCGGCATCCGGGACGCGGGCGTCACCTCGCTCACCGCCGAGCTGGGCCGACCGGTCAGCGTCGCCGACGTCCTCCCGGTGGTCGAGCGTCGCCTGCCCACCCTGCTCGGCTGAGCCGCGTGCACGTCGATCTCGTCACCGTCGTCGTCGCCGAGTACGACCCGGCGATCGCCTTCTTCACCGAGGTGCTCGGCTTCGACCTGGTCGAGGACAGCCCCTCGCTGACCACCGACGGGCGCCCCAAGCGCTGGGTCGTCGTCCGCCCGCCCGGGGCGCAGACCGGCCTGCTGCTCGCCCGCGCCGACTCCGAGCGCCAGGAGCGCGCCGTCGGCGACCAGGTCGCCGGCCGGGTCGGCTCCTTCCTCCAGGTCGACGACTTCGACGCGGTGCACCGGCGGATGGTCGACGCGGGCGTCGCGTTCGTGCGGCCGCCGCGCACCGAGCCGTACGGGCGGGTCGCCGTCTTCCGCGACATCGCCGGCAACCGCTGGGACCTGCTCGGCCCGGCCTAGCCGCGCCGCCCGACGGTCGTACCCCGGCTCTACGGTGGGGCGATGACGGACAACGACACCCCGTGGGAGCCGCCCCTCGCGGGCACCGAGGTCGCGCACCTGGTCGGCGCGCTGGACCGCCTGCGGACCACCTTCCGCTGGAAGGCCGACGACCTCGACGCGGCCGGGCTGCGGGCCCGGGTCGGCGCCTCCGCGCTGACCCTCGGCGGCCTGCTCAAGCACCTCGCCGTCGTGGAGGACCACATGTTCACCGTCAGGCTGAGCGGCGCGCCGCTGGGTCCGCCGTGGGACATCGCCACCTGGGACAGTCAGGCCTGGCCGTTCACCTCCGCCGCCGCCGACAGCCCGGACGAGCTCTACGCGCTCTGGGACGGCGCCGTCGCCCGGTCCCACGCGCGGCTGTCGGCGGCCCTCGCCGACGGCGGGCTCGACCAGCTCGTCCACGCCGCCGCCCCCGACGGCAGCCGGGCCAGTTTGCGCCGGCTCGTCTGCGACCTGATCGAGGAGTACGGCCGGCACACCGGCCACGCCGACCTGCTCCGCGAGGCGGTGGACGGGCTGACCGGCGAGGATCCACCGCCCGGGTGGCGCCCGCGAGCGGGGCAGCCGATCCCGGGCAGCTGACGCGGACGAGCCGACCCCGCCCGACCCGGGTCAGCCGATCGGCAGCCGGGTCAGCCAGTCCTGCCAGGCCTGCTCGGCGCGGGCCGGGTCCGGGTCGGCGGCGAAGAGGTGGTGCCCGAGCACCAGGACGTTGCCCCGGTCCGTGCCGGAGTGCAGGAACCGGTAGAGCGCGTCCGAGGTCCGTACCCCGAAGTAGGTCGGCAGACCGACGAGGTCGACCACCCCGTCGACCGGCGGCATTCCGGGCAGCTCGAGCCGGACCGGCTCACCCCCGGTGACCGGGCCGGTGAGCCCGAACGCCCCGGCCACGGCCGCCCAGACCTCATCCGGTTCGCCCGCCCCGGGCCGGAACGCCGCGACCGGGGTGCCGGCCCGGCCGGCGAAGTGCGCCAGGTACGCCGCCAGCGTCTCCAGGTACATGTCCCAACCGGTCCGCATGGCCTCGTACTCGGTCTCCCAGTTGTCCCCGAGGACGCCGCTCTGCACCAGCCGCAGCACGGTGCCACCCTGCTCGCGGCCCTCGATCAGGTACTCGATGGCCATGAAGGTGCCGTCCGGCCCCGGGTCGCTCCGGTACGCGAACCGCTTACCGGGCTCCCAGGCCGTCACGGTCGACTCGGCGACCTCGCCGGCCATGGTGAACCGGGTCCGGCCGCCCTCGCGGGGCTCGACCTCGCTGCGGCCCATGAACCAGGAGTCGATGCCCGGGCCGGTCGCGATCGCCGCCCACACCTGCTCCGGCGTGCCGGGCAGCGCGATGTCCTTGCCGAGTTCGAACGGGTGTCCCATGGTGGTGCCTCTCTCTGTGTGGTGCGCCGGAGTGGGTCGCGAGCGGAATTCAGTGGGCGCGGGGGCCGGGGTGCGGCGCCGGCGCGTGACGGTGGTCGTGCGGGCCCGGGCGACCGGGCAGCCCGGTCGACGGCGGGCCGGGGTGATCGTCAGGAGTCCTCGACTGCTGGGCCGGCCGAGAGGTCGACGCTGGGGTGCAGGGCGACGACCACCCGGTGCCGCCGGCCCCCGGGAGCCTGCTCGTCGTGGTACCGGCCGACCAGGCCGGCGACGGCGGCCGCCAACTCCTCGGCGAACGCGGCCCGGTCGGTCGCCGAGGCGAACCGGACGTCGGCGTCCACGGCGAAGGTGGCGACCCGCTTTCCGGCCCGGTCCGCGCCGGTGATCAGCGCGCCGACGTCCTGGACGAGCCGGGCGGCGAGCGCCAGCAGCCACCGCGCGGAAAGCCGGTCGGGCGCCTGGGCCGGATCCGGGCGCACGGCGGCGAGCGCGGCCGGCGAGATGACGTACGACGCCGCGGTGGCGCGCATGACCCGCTCGGTCACGTTGCCCTTGCGGCGCTCCTCGACCAGCTCGATCAGGCCGTGCTGCTCCAGCGCCCGAAGGTGGTAGTTGACCTTCTGGCGGGCCAGCCCGACCCGGGCGGCGAGCATCGTCGCCGAGGCCGGCTCGGCGAGCGCGGCGAGCAGCCGGGCGCGCACCGGGTCCAGCGACGCCTCGGCGGCCGCCGGGTCCTCGATCACTGCGATGTCGAACATGCGCCAAGCCTCGCACCGACAACATTTCTTGTCAAGACGAATCTAGTTGTCGGTACCGAAGCCGCGCCACCACGCTCCCCCGGGCGAGGGATTGAGCGGTCGCTCAACCGCCGATACCGTTCGTTGAGCGAGCGCTCAAAAAGGGAGGCTGACGTGCGGGGCATCTACGTGGAGACACTGATCGACGCGCCGGTGGAACGGCTCTGGCAGGCGACCCAGGACCCGACGGCGCACCGCCGCTGGGACGCGCGATTCGGCCGGATCGACCCGGTGCCGGGCAACACCCCCGCCCGGTTCCGGTACGCCACCACCGTGCTGCCCGGCGTGCGGATCGCCGGCCACGGCACACACGCCGGTGAGCGGCACCGCCCGGACGGCACCCGCACCTCGGCGCTGCGCTTCGGCTCCGACGACCCACGTTCGCTGATCGCCACCGGGTCCGGCTACTGGCGCTACCTGCCCGGGCCGGACGGCGTGCGGTTCCTGACCGGCTACACGTACGCCCCGCGCTGGGGGCTCGCCGGCCGGCTGGCCGATCTCGCCTTCCGGCCGCTGTTCGGCTGGGCGACCGCGTGGTCGTTCGACCGGCTGCGGCTCTGGCTGGAACGGGGCGTACCGCCCGAGCGCGCCCGGCGGCAGGCCTGGCGCGAGGTGGCCCTGCGGGCGCTCGCGGTGACCTGCGTCGGCGCGCTGGCCGCCCGGCTGGGCGCGGGAGGCGCGGGCCTCGCCGGCGCGGTGCTCGCCACGACGGCGGTGGCGCTGGCGGTGCCGCCCCACCCGCACACCCCGGCCGCCCGCCGGTGCCGACGCCGGCCGGCGGACCGCCTCGCCGCCCGGACACCGTCGCTGCTGGAGCAGCGGTGACCTCCGTCTTCCAGCGCGCCCTGGGCGCCGACTTCGACCGGCTGCACCCCCGACTGCGGCGCCGCTTCGGTGTCGACGGCCGTACCGACCTGGGCTGTGTGGGCACCGGCGTGATGGACCGGGTCTGGCGCGGTGCCGCCTTCACCGCGCCGTTCCTGCGGCTGGGCACCCTGCGGCACGTGCTGTTCCCGGAGACCGGCACCGGCGTGCCGTTCACCATCGAGAACTACGCCTACACCGACTCGTACCGCCGCCCGACGCTGACCTTCGTGCGTACCTTCGAGGTCGCCGCGCACCGCCGCCGCCGGTTCGACGCCACGATGGTCTGGAGCCCCCGGCGCGGCGTGCTGGTGGACTACCTGGGCACCCACCAGCACCTCGCGGTCGACCTGCACCTCGGCGTCGACGCCGCCGGGGGGCTGACGATCCGCAGCGGCGCCCAGCGCTTCCGCGGCGGGCTGCCCTGCCCGCCGGCGTTCAGCGGCGAGGCCCACCTGCGCGAGTGGTACGACGACCGGACCGGGCGGTTCCACATCGAGGTACGGGTCACCAACCGCCGCTTCGGGCCGCTGTTCGGGTACACGGGCAGCTTCACCGTCGACTACGTGCCGCCGGGCGGGGCGCCGGTGCCCGCCGCCGTGCGGCCGCTGCGGGAGAATCCCCGGGACTGACGGAGAGGATCCCCATGGCCGCCACCCGGCAGAAGCTGATCGACGGGGCGCTCGCGGCGATCCGGTCCCACGGCATCGCCGGCGCCTCGGCCCGCACCATCGCGGCGGCGGCCGGGGTCAACCAGGCCCTGGTCTTCTACCACTTCGGCACCGTCGACGCGCTGCTCGCCGAGGCGTGCCGCAGCGCGACGGCGGCCCGGGTGGCGGTCTACCGGGACCGGTTCGCCGAGGTCGGATCGCTGCGCGAGCTGCTCGACCTGGGGCGCGCCCTGCACGAGCAGGAACGCTCCGCGGGGAATGTCGCCGTACTGGCCCAGCTGCTGGCCGGGGCGCAGACCGACCGGGTGCTCGCGGAGGCCACGGCCGCCGCGCTCGGGCTCTGGACGGCCGAGATCGAGACGGTGCTGCGCCGGCTGCTGGGCGACTCGCCGGTCGCCCCGGTCGCCGACCCGGCCGGGCTGGCCCGCGCGATCTCCGCCGCCTTCGTCGGGCTGGAACTCTTCGAGGGCGTCGACCCGGCCGGCGCCCACGAGGCGTTCGACGCCCTGGGACGCCTCGCCGTCCTCATCGAGGTCGTCGAGGACCTCGGACCGCTGGCCCGTCGCACCCTGCGCGCCAGACTCCGCCCGCACACCTGACCCGCCCCGGCCCGGTCCCGATCGGACCGGGGCGGACCCGTCAGGGGGTGAGGCGGTGCAGGTCGCGGGGGAAGGCGGTCACCTCGCGGACGTTGGCGGCGCCGGTCAGCCGGGCGACGAAGCGCTCCAGGCCGATGGCGAAGCCGCCGTGCGGGGGCATGCCGTGCCGGAACGCGTCGACGTAGCCGGCGACCGGCTCGACCGGCTCGCCGCGTGCGGCCAGCGCCGCCAGGTAGTCGTCGTAGCGGTGCAGCCGCTGCCCGCCGGTCACCAGCTCCATCCCGCGGAAGAGCAGGTCGAAGCCGTTGGAGTACGTCGGCCGCTGCGGGTCCGGGTGGGTGTAGAAGGGCCGCTTCGCCATCGGGTACCCGGTGACGAAGAGGAAGTCCGAGCGGTGCTCGGCCCGCGCCCACTCCCCCAGCGCCCGCTCGTGGGCGGGGGCGAGGTCCGGTTCGTCGGCCGGCGCGCCGACGATCCGCAACGCCTCGGTGAAGTGCACCGCGGGGATCTCGGCCGGCACCTCGGGCAGCTCGATGCCGAGGGTCGCCACCGCCGCGCCGGCCCGGTCCGCCACGCCGGCCAGCATCCCGGCGAGGGTGGCGCGCAGCACCGCCATCACGTCCCGATGGTCGGCGACGAAGCCCAGCTCCACGTCGAGTGAGGTGTACTGGGCCAGGTGCCGGACGGTGTCGTGCGGCTCGGCCCGGAACACCGGGCCGACCTCGTAGACCCGCTCGAAGACGCCCACCATCAGCTGCTTGTAGAACTGCGGCGACTGCGCCAGGTACGCGGGCCGGCCGAACCAGTCCAGCGCGAAGACGTTCGCCCCGCTCTCGGTGGAGGAGCCGACCACCTTCGGGGTGTGGATCTCCACGAAGTCACGGGCGTCGAGGGTGGCCCGGAACCCGGCCACCGCCGCCGCCGAGATCCGCAGCGCCGCCGAGCGGGTCGGGTGCCGCAGCGCGGTGGGCGCGTGGTCGAGCTGGGTGGGCAGGGTCGCGGTCAGCGTCGGCCGGTACAGGTCGAACGGCGGCGGCACGGCGGCCGGGCCGAGTGGTCGTACCGTCGGGTCGGTCAGCTCGACCCCGGCGGGCGCCGTCGGGTTCGCGAGCACCGTGGCGGTGACCTCGACGACCGTCTCCTCGGTGAGCTTCTCCAGCGTGGCGCGGACGGCCGGGTCGGTGACCACGACCTGGCTCAGGCCGGCGGCGTCCCGCACGATCAGGAAGGCCACCGACTTGAGCAGCCGGCGGCGGTGGACCCAGCCGGCGATCCGGACGGTCCGCCCGACGTGGGCGGGGAGCTGGGTGGAGAGGATGCGTTGCACGGTGGTACCTCCTCGATCGATCGCAACGCGATCCCAGGGAGGTGTGGGCGAGCGGGAACCTCGCGGTGCCACCACACCTTCGCTCCCGCGGGCGGGGGCCTCGTTCGTCGCCTTTTCACCGGGGCCGGCCGGGCGGGCTCTACTGGGCGCGAACGCCGTTCTTCCCGCAGCTCAGGAGGGTCTTCGCGCCCCGGCGCCAGACCGCCTTCCAGCAACCGGCGGCTCTCTGCACTGGCGGGTCGGGGCCCTACTCGGCTCCGTCACAGCTCTGCGGCAGACGCTAGCACCACTGGCGGGACCGGTGTGACGCGGTTTTTCGGCCCCCGGTGTCCGGTGTCACAACATCTGCGGCGTGACGCCGGTCGCCCGCGGTTCATCGACCGCCACCGCCGGGCGTAGTCTCGGTTTCGTGACGATCGAGCACTCCACGCCGACGACCGAGCAGGCCGGCCGTACCGCGACTGCCGCACCTGAGGGGCGGCGGCTGCTGCGGATCGAGGCCCGCAACGCCGAGACGCCGATCGAGCGCAAGCCGCCGTGGATCAAGGTCAAGGCCAAGATGGGCCCGGAGTACACCCAGCTGCGCGGCCTGGTCTCGCGCGAGGGGCTGCACACCGTCTGCCAGGAGGCCGGCTGCCCCAACATCTACGAGTGCTGGGAGGACCGCGAGGCCACCTTCCTCATCGGCGGTGACCAGTGCACCCGGCGGTGCGACTTCTGCCAGATCGACACGGGCAAGCCGGCCGAGTTCGACGCCGACGAGCCGCGTCGGGTCGCCGAGTCGGTAGCGGCGATGGGGCTGCGCTACGCCACCATCACCGGCGTCGCCCGCGACGACCTGCCCGACGGCGGGGCCTGGCTCTACGCCGAGACCGTCCGGCAGATCCACGCCCTGCAGTCCGGCTGCGGCGTCGAGCTGCTGATCCCCGACTTCAACGCGGTCCCCGAGCAGCTCGCCGAGGTGTTCAGCTCCCGCCCCGAGGTGCTGGCGCACAACGTCGAGACGGTGCCGCGGATCTTCAAGCGGATCCGGCCGGCGTTCCGCTACGAGCGCTCGCTGGACGTGATCCGCCAGGCCCGCGCCGACGGCCTGGTCACCAAGAGCAACCTGATCCTGGGCATGGGCGAGGAGCGCGCCGAGGTCTCCCAGGCGCTGCGCGACCTGCACGAGGCGGGCTGCGAGCTGATCACCATCACCCAGTACCTGCGCCCCTCCCCCCGGCACCACCCGGTCACCCGCTGGGTCAAGCCGGAGGAGTTCGTCGAGCTGCGCGAGGAGGCCGAGGAGATCGGCTTCGCCGGCGTGATGAGCGGCCCGCTGGTGCGCTCGTCGTACCGGGCCGGGCGGCTCTACAAGCAGGCGCTGGAGGCCCGCGAGGGCGTCACCGCCGCCGGCTGAGGCCGGCCGACGGCCGCGTCGCCGGCCGCCGGCCCCGGTCCGGATGCCATGATCGCAGGCATGACCACCGGGGTACGCCAGGCGGCGCGCGACACCACCCGCCCGCGCGCGTCCCGCTGGCCCGCGCCGGTGGTGCTCGCCCTGCTGGTCGGCCTGGCCGGGGTGGCGTACCGGCTCGCGTTGCTGCTCGGCGACACCCCGCGCACCAACAGCGACGAGGCGACCATGGGGCTCGCCGCGCTGCACATCGCCCGCGGCGAGGACTTCCCGGTCTTCTTCTACGGGCAGGCGTACATGGGTGCGGTGGAGGCGTACCTGGCCGCGCCGCTGGTCGCGCTGGCCGGGCCCTCGGTGCTCGCGCTGCGGCTGCCGCTGCTCGCCCTGTACGCGCTCTTCCTGCTGCTGAGCTGGCGGCTGACCCGACGCCTCGGCGGGGACCGCTGGTTCGCGCTGCTGGTGGTCGGGCTGCTGGCGCTGGGCGCCGACCGGATCGTCAAGAACCAGCTCATCGCCGGGGGCGGCTATCCCGAGCTGAACCCGATCGGGGCGGGCCTGGCCCTGCTGACCCTCGACCTGGTCACCGGCCGGCCGGCGGGACGCCGGTGGCGCCTCGCCGGGTTCGGCTTCCTCGCCGGGTTGACCGTCTGGGTCGACCCGCTGCTGCTGCCGTACGTGCTGGCGCTCGGGACGGTGCTCGTCGCCACCGCCGGGCGGGACCTGCGCGGGCACGCCGCCGCGCTGCTGGCCGGGGCCGCGCTGCTGGGGGCCGCGCCGCTGCTCGGGTACGGCGTGGCGCACGGCCGCAACCCACTGTCCGCGGTCTTCGCCGCCGGCGGCGGGGACGCGGCGGCGAGCTGGGCGGACCGGCTGCACGGCGGGCTGGTGCTCGGGCCGGCGCTGGGCATGGGCCTCTGCTCCCCGGGGCACTGCGCGACCTGGCAGCTCTGGTGGGCGCTCGCCCTGCCGGTGCTGCTGGTGCTGGCGGTGCTGTCGGCCTGGCGGACGTGGCGGGCCGCCAGCGTGCGGGCAGTGCGGGCCGACGGCGCTGGGGCGGTGCGGGCTGACGACGCTCGGGCGGTGCGGGCTGACAGCGTTAGGGCGGTGCGGGCCGGCGCGGCGATCCGGCTCGCGCTGCTGGCCGGGGCGGTGGGCACGCTGGCGGCGTACACGGTCAGCAGCGCCGCCGGGCGGACCCCGGTGGAGAGTTCCCGCTACCTGTCCTGCCTGGCCATCTCGCTCCCGGCGCTGCTCTGGCCGCTGTGGACCGTGGCGCGGCGACGCGGTCCGGTCGACCTCCCTCGGCTCGCGGCCGTCGGCGCGCTGGTCGCCCTGCTCGGCACCGCCACGGTCGCCACCGCCGGCGCGCTGGCCACCGTGCCCACGAACCGGGCGGAGGCGCAGCGGCACCGCGCGCTGGTGGAAGCGCTGCGCGAGCGGGGCGTCCGCCACGTGTACGGCGAGTACTGGACCTGCAACCGGCTCACCTTCGCCACCGGCGAGAAGATCGTCTGCGCGGTGCTCGACGAGAGGCTGCGCCCCGGCCTCGACCGGCTGCCCGCCTACCCCCGGGCGGTCCGCGAGTCACCGGCCCCGGCCTACGTCGCCCCGGTCGGCTCCCCCCTCGCCCGAAGCCTCGACGACTCCCCGCCCCCCGCCCGGCAGGCGCTCACGGTGGACGGCTGGCGCATCTGGCTCCTTCACCCCTGAACCGCGGGCCCGTCACCCGACCCACCCACCTCCGCCGGCCCGCGCCCCGCCGTGCCTGCCCTCACCCGCGCCCCTCCCCCAACGCCGCCTCCCCGCGCCACACCACCCGAGGCCCGCCCCCGCACGCGCGCCCCCACAGGCCCGCCCGCCAGGGGCGCACTTTCAGAGAAAGAGTGGCCTCGCGGGGCGGAATAGCCACTCTTTCCGTGAAAGTGCGCGCCGGGGCGCGGGCGAGGGCGGGTGGGTGGGTGGGTGGGGGACGGAGGGGTGGGGTCAGCGCGGGGGGTGGAGGAGGTTGAGGCGGTGGGCTAGGGCGGCGGCCTCGACCCGGTTGGTGACGTCCAGCTTGGCGATGATCCGCGAGACGTGCACGCTCGCCGTCTTCGGCGAGATGAAGAGCTGCTCGGCGATCCGGCTGTTGCTGTGCCCCTCGGCGACCAGCCGCAGCACCTCCTGTTCCCGGGAGGTGAGCAGGTCCGCGCCGGGGCGGCCCCGGCTCGCCCCGCGCAGGCCGACCCGGCGGGCCAGGGTGGCGGCCTGCTCGGCCAGCGGCGTCGCGCCCAACCGCTGGGCGATCCCGGCGGCCTCCGCCACCGCCTCGGCGACCTCGTCCCGCTCCCCCGCCGACGCGGCTGCCTCGGCCAGCGCCAGCAGGGCCCGCCCCAGCGGGTACGGCTGGCCGTCCACCCGCCACGCCCGCACCGCCGTACGCCAGGCGGGCAGCGCGCGACCGCCGGCCGTCAGCAGCGCGGCGACCTGGGCCGCGTGGGCCTGCTCGGCGGGCTGCCGGACGGGCAGCTCGGCGGCGAGCGCGGTGACCGCCGCGGCCAACTCCCGGTCCTCGACCCGGGCGGCGGTGCGGGCGGCGGCGCTGAGCACCGGCCACCCCTCGCGGGGCAGGTGCGGCAGGCGGTCGTCGGCCAGCGCGGCGCGGGCCGCCCGGACCGCCTCGACCTTGTCGTCGGCCGCCAGCGCCGCCTCGATCCGCAGTTCGTGCAGGGGCAGCCGGTGGTTCGGCCACAGGTACGGCCGGGCGAGGAAGCCCAACGCGCGGCCGACCAGCTCGTCGGCGGCCGGGTGGGCCCGGGCCAGCCGCAGCCCGGCGCGCAGCTGGAGCCAGTGCAGGCCGGAGACGCCGGGCGGGTCGATCCTGGCGGCGTCGGCGCAGGCCGCGTCGGCCTCGTCCCAGCGGCCCAGGGCGAGCAGCGCCTCGGCCTGGTTGGACAGCAGGTACGCCCCCGTGGAGCGGCTGATCCCGACCCGTCGTGCCTCGCTCACCCCGGCGGCGGCCGCGTCGGCGGACTCGGCGTACCGACCGAGCTCGAAGAGCACGTCGGAGAGGTGGACCAGCGCGCTGACCAGCGCCGGCGCGTTCCCGGCGACGCGTGCCAGCCCCTCGGCCCGGCGCAGCTCGGCCAGGCCGAGGTCCGGGGCCCGATCGGTGCGGCAGAGCATGGCGATCCGGGTGGGCAGCAGGGCGAGGTCCTCGCCGACCGCCTCGGCGACCGTGCGCGCCTCGGCGGCGACCGCCGCAGCCAGCTGCGGATCGATCTTCACCAGGTGCGCGGCGATGTCGGCGAGCAGTCGGACCCGCTCCGGTCCGTCCGGCACCCCGCCCGCCAGCCGGTACGCCTCGCGCAGCTCGGCGCTGCCGTCGCTCTTGCCGAGCAGGGCGAGCAGCCGTCCGCGCTGGTCCAGCAGCCGGGCGGCGCGCAGCGGCGCGGCGTCGGCGTCCACCTCGGCCAGCGCGGCCCGGGTGAGGGTGAGCGCCCGGCTGTAGTCGCCGGCCGTGGTGGCGGCGTCCAGGGTCTCCTCCAGCACCGCCAGGTGGTCCATCCCGAGCCGGTCGGCGGCGTCGGGCACCAGCTCCCACAGCTCCAGCACCCGTTCCAGCAGCCGGCTCTGCTCCGCGTACGCGTACCGGTCGGCGGCGGCACAGGCCGCCGCGCGCGCGGTGACCAGGGCGCGGGGGTGGTCGTGGGCGGCGTACCAGTGGTGGGCCAGCTCGGCCGGGGCGCGGCCGGCGGCGACCAGCTGCGGCTGCGCCTCGATGGCGGCGGCGTACCGGGCGTGCAGCCGCGCGTGCTCGCCGGGCAGCAGCTCGTCGTGGACGGCCTCGCGGACCAGGGCGTGCCGGAACTCGTAATCGCCGTCCGGGTCGGCGACGACCAGTTGGGCGGCGACGGCGGCGCGCAGCGCGTCCTCCAGCTCGGACTCGGGCAGGCCGGCGACCTCGGCGAGGAGCTGGTGCGCGAAGCGGGTACCGCCGGCGGCGGCGATGCGCAGCACCCGTTGCGCGGCGTCGGGGAGCCGGTCGACCCGGGCCAGCAGCAGGTCGCGCAGGGTCTCCGGCAGGGTGGCGCAGCCGACCGGGTCGCCGGCCGCGGCCAACTCCTCGATGAAGAACGGGTTGCCCTGGGTACGTTCGTGGACGTCGTCGACGGCCCGCGCGGCCGGCTCGGCGCCGAGGATGTCGGCGAGGATCGCGGCGGTGCCGTCCCGGTCGAGGCGGCCCAGCTCGATCCGCTCGACGCTGCGGGACCGGTCCAGCTCGGCCAGGAACGGCCGCAGCGGGTGGCCCCGGTGCAGCTCGTCGGTGCGGTACGTGCAGACCAGCAGCAGCCGGGCGGTGCGGGCGGCCCGGACCAGGAAGCCGATCAGGTCGCGGGTGGACCGGTCGGCCCAGTGCAGGTCCTCGATCACCAGCACCAGCGGCTGGTCGGCGGCGAGCCGGTGGAACAGCTCCCCGACCAGGTCGAACAGGTAGCCCCGGGGAGCGTCGGAGAGGGCCGGCCCGGCCGGCGCGGCGACGGCGGCCGGTCCCCGACCCAGCTCGGGCAGCAGGCGGGCGAACTCCGGCTCGTACCCGTCGAAGACGCCGGGACCGTCGCGGCGCAGCACCTCGCGCAGCGCGGCGGCGAACGGCGCGAAGGGCAGGCCGGCCTCGCCCAGCTCCAGGCACTGGCCGACCAGCAGCCGGGCGCCGGCGGCGCCGGCCAGCCCGCCGAACTCCTCCAGCAGCCGGGTCTTGCCGACGCCGGCCTCGCCGCCGACCAGGACGGTGGTGGGTTGCCCGGCCCGGGCGCGGGCCAGGGCGGTGCGCAGCGACCCGACCTCGCCCTGGCGGCCGACGAGGACGGTGCTGGCGGCGCGTACGGTCACGGCACCGAGCATGCCACGCCCGCCGCCGGCACCGGCCCCACCGACCGGGCGGTCCGGGACCGCCACCGCGGTGGGGCCGGTGGTCGCCGCCGCAGCGGCGGGGCCGGTGATCGCCGCCACCCCGGCGGGGCCGGTCGCCGCCGCAGCGGCGGTGGCCACGGTCGTCACCGGCGAGCGGCGTCGGTGCGGCCCGGGCGGTTGCGGCGGCTCAGCCAGCTACGGCCGTGCCGGCGCGGCAGGGACCGGGCGAGCCGGGCCGCCTCGGCGTCGGCCTGGAGCTCGGCGGCGTGGCTGCGGTGGATGGAGAGGAGGAAGTCTGCGTCGTTGCCGAACATGTCGGGCTCCTTCGGGGTCGTCGTTCGCTGATGTCGACTTTCCGCGCGAAGGTGCCCCCGGGGCATGGGTGCGATGCCTGATCTTCGGTCGGCCGGCCTCCTTACCGGGGCCGGAAACGCCCGCTGAGGCGGCGTAAGGTACTCAGCCGGCCGCGGATCATTCGCGCCGGCGGGGACCACTAGACTCTGGGGCATGGCAAAGCCCCAGGAGAAGGTCTCGTTCGGCCAGCGGCTGAAGCAGATCGGGATGGTGTTCCAGTTCACCGCCAAGCAGGACAGGTGGTTCGCGCCGCTGACCGCTGCGGCGGTGCTGATCCCGCTCGCGCTCACCGTGGTCGCGGTGATCCTCTGGGGTTGGCTCTGGCTGCCGGTGGGCATCCTGATCACCCTGCTCGCCGTGCTGATCGTGCTCAACCTGCGGTCGAACAAGGCGATGATGAACGCGGCCGAGGGGCAGCCCGGCGCGGCGGCGCAGATCATGGAGAGCATGCGCGGCGACTGGCGGGTCACCCCGGCGGTCAGCTCCACCACCCAGATGGACATGGTCCACCTGGTGATCGGCCGCCCCGGCGTGATCCTGCTGGCCGAGGGGAACCCGCAGCGGGTGCGCGGGCTGCTCGGCCAGGAGAAGCGCCGGCTGGCCAAGGTGATCGGCTCGGCGCCGCTCTACGACTACGTGATCGGCCAGGGCGAGGGTGAACTGCCGATCCGCAAGCTGCGGATGACCCTGATGCGACTGCCGCGCAACCTGCAGGGCAAGGACGTCAACGCCCTGGACAAGCGGCTCAAGGCGCTCACCGCCCGCCCGCAGATGCCCAAGGGCGCGATCCCGAAGAACATGCGGCCGCCGCGCGCGTTCCGCCAGACGCGGGGCCGCTGACCCCCGACGTACGCGAAGAGCCGGGCCCCGTCGGGGCCCGGCTCTTTCGTGCAGGGCGTGATCCCCGTTTCGCCGATCCGGCGGCATCCGGACGACCGGGACCGCCCATGTCGGCGACCTTGAGTCGATCATGTCCCCGGAATCGGCCGGAGGGCGCGTCAGGGGCGGGTGGGGCGGGGCGCGTCGGCGATCACCGAGCCGGTGAGCCGGTCGTGCAGGCCGCGGCGGTGCTCGTCCATGATCAGCGCGGGCACCACCAGGGCGAGCAGCAGGCCCCGCAGCAGCGCCCGGCCCAGCCCGATCCGGCCGCCGTCGGCCCAGCCGAGGCAGCGCACCTTGGTGATGAACATGCCGGGGGTCTGCGCGAAGAGGCCGAGGAAGAAGCCGTACTCCAGGATCAGCACCAGCGGTGGGGCCCACCCGTCGCTGACCGGGTCGGCGAAGCCGCGGGCGACCAGCAGGCAGAGCACCCAGTCGATCACCAGGGCACCGAACCGGCGGCCGAGGCTCGGCGGGGTGAAGGACGGGTCGGCGGCGGGCGGCACCGGTGCCGCGGCGGGCGGGTTGGTCACGACGGTCAAGGGTAGTCAGCGCCCCGCCGGCGGCGGCCGGGGTGGGCGGCGGACGCCGGATCGGCACCGAGTGCAGAATCGGGCCAACCGCATCAATTAGCTATACACCCTCCCAGCGGGTATCGTCCGAACGGTGACCCGCCGAAGGCCGAGCGGCGCCGATGACGCTCCGCGAGCGACGTAACACGGCGGAAACAGAGGAGACACGGCCGGGCAACCGCGCGGCCATAGCGTCGTCAGTGCCCAGCCACCGGAGTGGACGTGCCAGGAGGACGTGTGTTTGCCAATCCCGAGGAACTCCTGCGATACCTCAAGAACGAGGACGTGAAGTTCGTCGACGTACGTTTCTGTGACCTGCCCGGCGTGATGCAGCAC